>JBBKXU010000416.1:0-4209 GCA_037969645.1 Ferruginibacter sp.
CAATTATTACAGGAATAGAATTAACCAGTTCTATAGCAATTATTCTTACATGCCTGCAAAACCAATAGTTTCGGGTGACGGAATGAACGGCAACAATAAAAATATTTTTGTTTTTAGAACAGACCTGACGCTTAAGTTGCCAAAAAAACTTACGGTAGAAGCTGGTTTTAAAGCGTCGATAAGCAATAGTGAAAACAGCTCGAGCTATTTTAAGGATACAGGAAACAATGTGAAGTTTGTCGATGTTTTTCAAACCAACACTTTTAAATACGATGAAAAAATATTTGCTGGTTACTTTCAGGTATCAAAAACATTTTTTGGTTTTACTGTGAAGCCGGGGCTTAGGTTGGAAACGACGGATATCAGCGGCAAACAAATAATACCAAAAGACACTTCCTTATCACTTAAACGAACAGATCTGTTTCCTTATTTGTACATTAAACACAACTTGTTTAAGATCTTTGGATTTCAATTGATAGGAAACGCAATTTATCGCCGTAGCATCAGACGACCTTATTATGAAATTTTGAATCCTTATCCCAAGTACATTGATCAGTATCTTTTTGATGTTGGTAACCCCAGATTGAAACCGCAGTTTACAACCAACTATGAAATCAATGTAACTTTCGATAATATTCCTGTACTTGCTTTTGGCATTAACGATACCAAAGATATTTTCAGCAATGTTACTTATCAGGACAATGTCACCCGTATTGCCTATCGCACTCACGATAATCTGGGAAGGAATAAAGAGATTTATGCTAAGGTAATCGGAGGTATTCCGCCAGGAGGCAAATACTTTTTTTATGTTGGAGGACTGTATAATTATAATCGCTATAGTGGCCTTTACGAAGGATTGCCGTTAAATTACAGCCGCAGCAGCTGGACTTTCTTCATGTTTCAGGAATTAAAAGTTACAAAAACATTCACGGTTAACATGCAGGGCTTCATGAGAACCAAGGGACTGCAAAATCTGTATGAACTTAATACATTTGGCGGATTATTTATTTCGGCAAACAAAAGCTTCTTACAGAAAAAAGCGAATGTCATTCTTTCTGTAAATGATTTACTGAGAACCAACTATGTTAAATTCAGTTTAAATCAGGGCACCGTAAGTGCAGAAGGTGAACGCATTAACGACAGTCGAAGGATTGGAATTACCTTCCGATACAATTTTGGAATAAAAACAAAAACAGAGAAGAAAAAAATGTTTGAAGTGCCCGCTGAACTTAACTAAACAGTTTTTCGGCAATGGCAACACTTTCTGGTTTGCCAACATCAACTAATTTATCGCCGCTATGGTCATATCCGTAAATGGGATATTCAGCCGCCAGGCTGAGATAGGTCTCCACTAAAGAAAATTTTCCACGCTGTGATATCAAGTCAAAAATTTCGGGCTGAAATATAACGACACAGCTGTAAGCCATTTCTTTCAGATTATTTTTTGGAATAGCTATCTTCTCTTCGCCGGTAGCCGTATTTCGCCAGCCGCACAATCGATTATCTTCATCAAATAAAAAATAGCGGGATGTTTTTCGGTCTGTAATGCCAAAAGAGATGAGTGCTTTTTTATCTTGATGGAAATTGAGAAGATCGTCAATATTGAGATTGGTTAAGAAATCGGCATTAAGCGTAATGAACGGATCAGCATTCTGTAACAATCCCTGTGCCTTCAATAATCCACCTCCTGTTTCCAGCACTTCTTCACTTTCATCGCTTATTGTTACATTGCTTCCCCAACCATCATTTTCTGTTACTGCCTCCATGATCTGGCCGGCAAAATGGTGAACGTTTACAACTACATCAGTAATATCATACTGTTGCAGGTATTCAATATTTCTTTGCAACAGAGATTTTCCATTAACAATAGCCAAAGCTTTGGGATGACAGTCGGTCCATGGTTTAAAGCGGGTGCCAAGGCCAGCGGAAAAAATCATTGCTCTCATTTTACCCAGTTTTGTTGATTAGTATGTTGCAAAGTAAGTTTTACTTTAAACTTGTTTCGTAGATGCCTTGCCAGTGCTTCGGCAGCATATACACTGCGGTGCTGACCACCGGTGCAACCAAAGTTTATCATCAGGCTTTTAAAACCACGTTGTATATAATTAGTTACCGAAATATCAACAACATTATACACGCCGTTTAAATAGTTTGCCATTTCGGTATGTTGTTCAATAAAATCTTTAACGGGCTTATCCAGTCCGCTTTGCGTTTTATACACTTCAATTCTTCCGGGGTTTAAAATACCCCGCATATCAAAAACATAGCCGCCGCCATTTTCTGAAACATCGGCAGGAATTCCTTTTTTGTAGGAAAAGCTATTGACGATAACCACAAGTGGCGTTTCATCGGTAGCCTGAACAGGCGTAAATTCCTGTATCACTTCTTCGCTGATACAGATATCCAAAACTTTTTTAAACTCTGGCAAAGCAATTCCAATGTTTTGATTTTGTACAAACCATTGCAGATTTTGCAACGCCAGCGGTATGCTTGTTAAAAAATGTGCTTTACGTTCAAACAAACCACGAAAGCCGTAAGCGCCAAGCACCTGCAATAAACGTATCAGTACGTATCCATTGTATTGGCTGCGGAAGGTTTCTTTATCAATCGTCTCGCCTAAAAAATTTTCAAAAGAGTCCATATAATCTTCCAGCAATTTATTTTTCCAGTCATCAGAAAGATTTGCTTTTGCCTGCCATAATAAAGATGCCACATCGTATTGAGGCGCTCCCTGCATTCCGCCCTGGTAATCTATAAACCCCACACTGCTATCTTGTTTCACCATGATGTTCCTGCTCTGAAAATCACGGAACATAAAGTATTTATACTCCGTATGAGAAAGATAATTACTCAATGCGTCAAAATCATCTATCAGTTTTTGCTTGTTGTAAGGCCTTCGTAAGGAATCTAAAAAATAATACTTAAAATACAGCAGGTCGGCCATGATAGCCTGTTTACCAAACACTGTACTGGTAAGGCATTGGCTATAATCTAACCCATTGTGGCCATTAATTTGTAGTTGCGCTAACTGTGTTAAACTTTGTTTATACAGCTCATACACTTCATCAGTAAATCCATTTTCCTCCAGCTTATTTAACAGTGAAGTATTGCCAAAATCTTCCTGTATGTATATATTTTTTTCATCGCTGATACAGAAAATTTCGGGCACCGCTAACCCCTTTTGTTTCAAATGATTCGAAAAATAAATAAAGGTCTCATTTTCCATCAGGTTAGCGCCATGGGTAGCTATATATGTTTTATCAACTGTATGAATGCGATAATAATGCCTTTCGCTGCCAGCTTGGGGGAGTTTGTCAATAGCTGTTATTTCCTTTTTGGTATATTGACGGAATAATTTTTCTATTTCTTCTTTTACCTTTTGCATTGGTTCTTATTAGTGGTAAAAATAGAATATTTTGTTCGTACTGTTTTTAAAACAAGCTTCCCTGTTGCCCCGGCCTCCTAAACAATTTTGTATTCAAAGTCCATTCCTCAGCATTCATATTATACAGCTTGCCATATTTTTTATATTGCTGCGCCACCATGTCTGCAATGCTTCCTTCGCCTCTCATTCTAAGGCCAGGGCGGCTGTCATTAACTTTTCCGCCATGGGCCTGCTCAATCAGATTCCACACTTTATCGGCATGGTTGGGAAAGTTCTTATAGAGCCAGTCGTGAAATAAAAGCTTTACAGCACCATTTAAACGGATAAAAGTATAAGCTGTAAAAGTTGCACCGTTATCAGCTGCCGCTTTCATAATGCGTTGCATTTCGTGTTCATTCAATCCGGGTATCATAGGCCCCATCATTACGCCCATACGCACACCAGCACTGCTTAATTCATTAATCACTTTTAATTTCTGTTTGGCGGTCGTTGTTCGTGGCTCCATCGTTCTTCGTAAATCTTCATTAAACGAAGTGATTGAAACCATGGCAGATACAATCCCTTTCTTCGCCATTTCCTGCAACAGATCTTTGTCTTTCAATATCCAGGAATTTTTAGTGAGTATGCCAACAGGCTGATTAAATTCATTACAAACTTCAAGCAGGCCTCTTGTAAGCCGGTATATTTGTTCGGCAGGTTGGTAACAATCTGTATTACCGCTTAGCATAATGGGCTTGCCTTCCCATTTGGGATGCATGAGAAATTTGCGAAGCAGTTGCGGCGCATTTTTCTTTATTAAAATCTTTTGTTCAAAATCAATACCG
>JBBKXU010000417.1:0-7618 GCA_037969645.1 Ferruginibacter sp.
TTTCAAGCTGCATTACGTTGCCCTGCACAATTGCCAAACTCACTTCTTCTGGTTTTAAAGAAGATAACATCATCCTCGCTGTTGCAGCACCTACTCCAGATACACCTGTTAACAACACAAACATATCTTTTTCCTGCTTATCAAAAAAACCAAATAACACATGCGCATCTTCCTTAACCTGAAGATGCGTAAATAGCTTACCATGCTCCAGATTTTGTATATGCGAATAGGTATTCAGGCTGATATTAACTTCATACCCAACACCATTAACATCTACATAAACCTGTGCCGGGCTTTTATACGTAAACTTTCCTTGCAAATATGCGTACATAATTAATATCCAGTCAATAGCGAAAATAAGGATAATTTGTGAGCTAAAGCGCTTAAAATACAACTAAGGTTTTTTCTGTATTTTTACGTTTCGTTAATAATTAAAGAAAACGCCCATTAAACAGAGATTTTCATGCAAAAAATAAACGCTGCCATTACTGCCGTAGGTGGTTATGTACCCGAATACAGGCTTACTAATGCAGAACTGGAAAAAATGGTAGATACCAACGATGAATGGATACGTACCCGTACAGGAATTTCGGAACGAAGAATTTTAAAAGATGCTGGAAAAGGCAGCAGCGATCTGGCGGTACCGGCGGTAATAGAACTTTGTAAAAAACGGGGTATCAACCCTTTAGAAATTGACTGTTTAATATGTGCCACTGTTACACCCGATATGGTTTTTCCGGCTACAGGAAACATCATTTGCGACAAAATTGGCGCAACAAATGCGTTTAGTTTTGATGTAATGGCCGCTTGCTCGGGCTTTTTATACGCCCTAACAACCGGTACTGCCTTTATTGAGAGCGGCAGGTATAAAAAAGTTGTTGTTGTTGGGGTTGATAAAATGAGCGCCATTGTTGATTATAGCGACCGCACAACCTGTATCATTTTTGGCGATGGCGCCGGTGCTGTTTTGCTTGAAGCTACCGAAGAAAATGTAGGTATAAAAGACAGTTTACTAAAAAGCGACGGCAGTGGCAGCAAATTCCTTCACATGAAGGCCGGCGGCTCGGTAAAACCATCATCGGTAGAGACTGTTTTAGCCCGTGAACATTTTGTATATCAGGAAGGACAAGCCGTATTTAAGTTTGCCGTAAAAGGCATGGCTGATGTGAGTTTTGAGCTGATGGAACGTAACAATTTAACTGCCGATGATATTGCATGGCTCGTACCGCACCAGGCCAACCTACGTATAATTGATGCTACCGCAAACCGCATGGGTTTACCCAAGGAAAAAGTAATGATCAATATTCAGAAATACGGCAATACTACCGCCGGTACTTTACCGCTGTGTTTGTGGGAATGGGAAAAGCAGTTGAAAAAAGGCGATAATATTATTTTGGCTGCTTTTGGTGGTGGTTTTACCTGGGGAGCAACCTGGTTGAAATGGGGGTATAACAGTTAGAAATAAAACAGGCAAGCAACAAGCGCATCGGAAAATTGATCTAATTTTATAGACGGGTTCTAAACGAATAAAAAATACCATGAAAAAAATTATACTCCTCGTTTTAATAGGCTTGTTTGCTGCTAACACCAACAGCAATGCCCAGTTTTCAAAGTACATTGTTCGGTTAAAAGACAAAGGCACCAACCCTTTTTCTATCAGCAACCCTATTCAATACCTTACCCAGCGGTCAATTGACCGCAGAACGAGGTACAGTATCGCCATTGATTCTACCGATTTACCCATAACACCAAGATACCTCGACAGCATACGTTTAGCCGGCGCAGTAACCATTCTCAATACCTCAAAATGGTTAAACCAGGTTGCCATACAAACTACTGATGCTGCGGCTTTGGCCAAAATTAACAGTTTTCCTTTTGTTATAAGTACTGGTCCTCTTGCACCAAGAAGCAATCAACAATCGGTGCCGGTAAATAAAAAATTAGATGTTGAGGTTACCGGCATTCAAAATCCTGAACCATCAAATATAATTACCGGTGATTATTACAGTTACGGTGCCAGCTACGGCCAAGTACGTCTACACCAGGGCGAGTTTTTACACAACCGCGGTTTTAGGGGCCAGGGTATGCATATGGCAGTTTTGGATGCAGGTTTTTATCATTATCTAACACTGCCAACTTTCGACAGTATAAGGGCTAACGGACAGGTATTAGGTACTTGGGATTTTGTGGCTGGTAATGCCAGTGTAGATGAAGATCATCAACATGGCATGCAATGTTTAAGTACGATTGCAGCAAATATGCCCGGGGTTTTTATGGGCACTGCGCCAAAAACTTCATTTTATTTATATCGTACCGAAGATGTTGGATCGGAATACCCGATTGAAGAGCAGAATTGGGTGGCCGGTGTGGAAAGGGCCGATAGTTTGGGCGTGGAAATTACTTCAACTTCCCTTGGCTATTTTACATTTGATAACCCCATTTTTAATTACACATATGCCAATATGGATGGCAACACAACCCTAAGCGCCCGTGGAGCCGATTATGCTGCGAAAAAAGGTATGATTTGTGTTTTGGCAGCAGGCAATGAGGGCAATGGTTCCTGGCACTACATTATTACACCTTCGGATGCCGATAGTGTTATGTGCGTAGGCGCAGTAAGTACATCGGGGGTTGTAGGCAGCTTCAGCAGCTATGGCCCCAGCAGCGACGGACAAATTAAACCATCTGTGGCAGCGGTTGGTGTCAGCGCCGTAATTGCAAACCCAACTACTGGTAATCCAAGTTTTGGCAGCGGCACTTCTTTTGCCTGCCCAAATATGGCGGGTTTAACCACCTGTTTATGGCAGGCTTTTCCCGAGGTAAATAATATGCGAATTATTACCGTTATGCAGGAATCGGCTACCCGTGCCAACAACCCCGATGATAGGGTCGGCTACGGCATTCCGGATATGAAAAAGGCTTTTGTAAAGCTGATAAAACAGCTTTATACCCAGCAATCTTCGGTTACCAATTGCACTGTTAACTTACAGTGGACAGCTAAAACAGATTCCGCCATCAACATTGTGGTAGATAGAAAATTGCCGGGGCAATCTGTTTATACCTCGATCAGTACACAAAGTTCTACAGGCGCATTTCAATCCCGTAATTTTTCTTTTACTGATGATTTGAGAACCTTTCCAACTACTGGTGTAGTTTATCGTTTTAAAATGAATATCGCTACTGATACCAGTTTTTACTTAGACAGCATGACCATAAATTTTACGCCAAGGCCAAGTTTAGGAGCCGATAAAGCGGTGAGTGTTTGTAGTGGTAACAGTGTTAATCTTACAACTCAATTTGTAACAACAGGCTTAACAGCAAACTGGACCTTGGGTGGAAATACTATTGCTACGCCTTCGGCAGTATTTGTAGCCGGCGTTTACCAGTTAATTGCAATTAATAATAGCGGCTGTGCCGATACGGCAACAGTAAATGTTACCGTAAATGCCAAGCCAAACCTGGGTGTAGATCTATCGTTTACAAAATGTGCCGATAGTACATTTAATCTTACAACGGCATTTACTACCACGGGTTTAACCGCAAGCTGGACCCTTGGCGGCAACGCAGTTTCAACCCCTTCGGCTGTTTTAATTGCTGGTGTTTACAGGCTGATAGCGACCAACGGTTCTGGCTGTACCGATACAGCATTTGCAACAATAACAAATGACCCGCAGTTGTGCGCTGTAATTCCGCCACCGTTGCCAGAGCAAATCACGTTCAGTCCTACTGACCGGCCGGTTACAGATAATCTTTCGGTTTTAGTGGTTAGAAATTCGGCTGTAAGAGTTGGACTAGTTGTACATAATTCCGCAGGTCAAATGCTTTATAATTTCAGTGCCCAGCAATCGGCAGGCGGACAAACATATACCATACCCATGAAGCGTTTTAGCAAAGGCGTCTATTATGTTACCGTGAGATTAAATGACAAAAAAGAAGTGGTGAAGAAGATATTGAGACAGTAAAATTTATTATTTTTTAAAGACTGCTACAAACATCGAGTCGGCTTTTTTATCATAGCCTTTTAATAATTCCATCTGCAATAACTGCAGGTGGAATTTTTCTTTGATGAAATCCACCATCATCTCATTTTCTTTTTTAAAGACCGAGCAGGTGATGTAAAAAAAGATGCCTCCCTCTTTTAAATGCGGAATAACATTGGTTACAATTTTTTGCTGCATTACCGCATATTCTTCAATTGTTTTTTGTTTAAAATAATACAATTGCTCGGGGGTACGGCTCCAGGTGCCGCTACCGGTGCAGGGGGCGTCGCAGATGATGAGTTGGGAGTTCAGAGTTGGGAGGCTCGAGTTAGGAGTTAGGAGTTGGGAGTTGGTGGCAGAGAGATCACCTACGAATGAATTGTAGCTTTTGATGCCCGCGGTTTCAAATCTTTTTTTAAGATTTGATAAGATGCTTTCTCTGATATCTGAAACTGTTAAATCAACTTCACCGTTTAAAATATCGTAAGCTAAAATTGATTTACCGCCGCTGGCGGCGCAGCAATCCCAAACGGAAACAGGTTGATTCTTGATGCTGGCTTCTTGGTACTGAATACTTGATTCTTGATTCTTGATTTCGTCCAAAACCCGCTGCGAATTATAATCCTGAACAATCACTTCCTTATCAATCTCAAGTATCGTATCAAGTTTAGTAGAGTTGGGTAGTGCTATGCAATCCTCATGCAGCAGTTCAAAGGATATTCCTGCATCCTGTAGCTTTTTTAATGTTGCTTCTTTATTGCTGGGCCTTATCCTCAGGAACAAATTGGGTTGAACAAAAAAAGCATTACTGAAAGCCTCAAAGTCGATGCCATCGTTTAATTCATCTGCTAACGGAAAAATATCAGATGGCGTAAAACCCACAATCTCTAACTTCCCGGCAATCGGTTTTGTAATCAACTCATTCCACTCAGGTTTATGAAAATGTAAAAATTCGCTGTGCGCCTGTTCACATAAAAATGTAGCAACAATTATTTTTTCGGCAACAGGCAATTTTGGTATCGCTTTACCCAATCGGTAAAAATTATAGCAGAGTGCTGCAATCTGTTTTCTGTCCCTCCCTCCGTATTTTTTATCGGCCGAGAAATATTTTTTTATAAAAATGGCAAAGGGAATATCTCCCTTGTAGGCATTAATGATTGCGGCAGCAGAATTTAAATACGAGTGATAGCGCATAGCAGCAAAAGTAAAGCCTGCAGTGTTAATAACTACAGGCTTAAATATCTAAACTGGTTATTTTATAATTCCAGCAAACTTTTCACCGGGTCTTTTCCAAACAACATCAACTCAGGGTTTTCGAGCAGTTCCTTTACTCTCACTAAAAACCCTACCGATTCCCTGCCGTCAATAATACGATGGTCATAACTCAATGCCACGTACATCATCGGCTTAATAACCACCTGACCGTTTACAGCCATCGGCCGCTCTAAAATGTTATGCATACCAAGAATAGCACTTTGAGGTATATTAATGATTGGTGTACTCATCATCGAGCCAAAAACACCACCGTTTGTAATGGTAAATGTTCCACCTGTCATCTCTTCAATCGTTAATTTATTTTCCTTTGCCTTTGTAGCCAACTCCACAACCGCGGCTTCAATACCAGCCATGCTTAAACTTTCGGCATTGCGTATAACCGGCACTACAAGACCTTTTGGCGCACTAACAGCTATGGAAATATCACAAAAATCATGGTACAAAATATTCTCTCCATCTATATATGCATTTACAGATGGCCACTCCATTAACGCATAAGTACATGCTTTGGTAAAGAAACTCATGAAGCCCAGGTTAACACCGTGCTGCTCTTTAAATTTTTCCTTATATTTTTTCCTAACGTTCATCACGGCACTCATATCCACTTCGTTGAAAGTGGTGAGCATAGCGGTAGTGTTTTTTGCCTCTACTAAACGCCTGCTGATGGTTTTACGAAGGTTGCTCATTTTTTGCTCACGTTCGTTTCTTTCAAACAAAACCGTACCCGGCCTGCGGCCAGGGTTATTTAAAGCATCCATTACATCCTGCTTCACAATTTTTCCATTGCTGCCCGAAGCAGTAACGCCTTTTACATCCAATTTTTTATCAGCTATCATGGCAGCAGCAACAGGCGTTGCTTTAACCTCACTTTGCGGTTGTGCTGCAGTTTCTTTTTTAGGTTCTGCCGCTACAGCTTTCTCTTCCACTACTCTTTCGGGCTGTACCGCATCGGTATCAATTGAACAAACTACATCTCCAATATTCAAGGTATCGCCTTCTTTTGCAATTGTCTTAACCGCACCCGCTTGCTCCGCATTTAATTCAAAAGTGGCTTTTTCGCTTTCCAACTCTGCAATCACTTCGTCCCTGTCGGCCCACTCTCCGTCTTTTTTGTGCCACTTAACAAGCGTTACCTCACTTATACTCTCACCAACCGTTGGAACTTTAATTTCAATAGACATTTAGTGTAATTTATAGTTGTGCAAATTTCGGGGAAAATAAAGGATTATTAAAATTGATTTCAATAAATACCTGATGAATCGTTTTCAACGTAGAAAGATTATCGTTAAAAAACAAAAACAGCCCTATTTACCGGCTGTTCATCAAAATAAAAGAAGAAAATATTTACGCCCCCAAATATGCTCTCAGCAATTTACATCGGGATGCGGTGCGTAGTTTAGTAATAGCTTTGTCTTTTATCTGCCGTACTCTTTCACGGGTGAGGTTAAAATGCTCTCCAATATCTTCCAGGCTTAATGCATGATCAACTCCAATACCAAAAAAGAAACGTATAACATCTTTTTGCCGCTCGGTTAGTGTACTTAATGAGCGGTCAATCTCTGTTTTAAGCGAAGCTTTAAATGCCAGCGCATGGTCAGTTTTTTCTGCGTTGTGATTAATCAACACATCAATCAAAGTGCTGTCTTCTCCATCAGACAACGGCTGATCCATACTTACATGCCTGGCAGAAACACCAAGCGTTGCAGCTATTTCTAAGGCATCCATATCTAATAATATAGCCAGCTCTTCGGGCGTGGGCTCTCTTTCATATTCCTGCTCTAATTGAGAGTAGGCTTTACTGATGCGGTTTGTAAGCCCAACTTTATTCAAAGGTAAACGTACAATTCTCGATTGCTCAGCCAGGGCCTGTAAAATACTCTGACGAATCCACCACACCGCATACGAGATAAATTTAAATCCACGGGTTTCATCAAAACGCTGTGCAGCTTTTATTAACCCGAGATTGCCTTCATTAATAAGATCGGGTAACGTTAATCCCTGATTTTGATATTGCTTGGCAACTGATACAACAAAGCGGAGATTAGCTTTGGTAAGTTTTTCGAGGGATTTGGAGCATCCTTGTTTTATTTTAATAGCTAATTTAACTTCTTCTTCGGGGCTGATTAATTCTACTTTACCAATCTCTTGCAGATATTTCTCTAAGCTTTGACTTTCACGATTAGTGATTGACTTAGTGATTTTAAGCTGGCGCATGCTCATAAGCCTGAGGTTTAATGGTTAAGAATACAAACGGTTTTTGGGTTAATGGATTGTTAAAAAGAGTTGCAGTTATTAACGTAATTTATACTTTTTATGATACGTTACCAAAAAAAAAAATCTAAAACACTGGATTCCAGTGGCTT
>JBBKXU010000418.1:0-3515 GCA_037969645.1 Ferruginibacter sp.
TCCTAAAATTGTGAAGGACGAAGAAGTGAAGCCTGAAGAGAAAATTCAGGAGATTAAGGAAGATCAGATTATCAGTACAAAAACTGTAGTAAGTGAAAACAAAGTACAGATTGTACAAGCACCGGTAGAGGAAAAAGGAACCCAGGTAGTGGAAGTGAAAAGGGAAGATGACGAAAATAAAATTTTCACAAAAGTGGAAGTTGAAGCCGGATTCCCTGGCGGAGAAGCTGCATGGAGAAATTACCTGCAGAAAAACCTGAACAGTAACACGCCTATGGACTATGGTGCCAGCGGTGGTAAATACACCGTTATTGTAAAGTTTATTGTAAGTAAAGATGGTAGTCTTAGTGATATCAAGTGTGAAAACGATCCTGGATTTGGCATGTGCGAAGAAGCCATACGGGTTATTAAAAAGACCAAGAACTGGACTCCAGCAATTCAAAACGGACGAAATGTAAATGCATATCGTCGCCAACCAATTACTTGGATGGTAGAAGATTAATCTTAGAAAAATAGATAGTAATCCCGGTGAATTTTTCACCGGGATTTTTTTATGGAAAAAATTCTGGCCGCCATCTAATTAAAAACATACAGCTATGGGAGAAATAGAAACAAAAAGATCGGCCGAAAAAAATAAACGTTTTAATAAAAAAAGCACCCGTGTTGATCTTACGCCAATGGTTGACCTTGGGTTCCTACTCATTACTTTTTTTGTATTTACATCGGTACTCGCCGAGCCAATGGTAATGAATATAGATATGCCATATGACAAAACAACTGTTACAGATGATATTTGCGAGTCCTGCGTACTCACCGTTTTATTAGATAAAGGCAATCGTATTTTATATTATGAAGGTGCTGCCGAAAATAATCCTGCGGTAAAAGAAACGGGTTACGCACCCGATGAGATCAGGAAAATATTAATGGATAAAAAAGAAGCAGTAAAAAAAGTAAGGGGTATTGAAGATCAGTTTATACTCGTTATAAAATCGGCCCCAGAAAGCAATTTCAAAAACTTCGTAGATATTACAGATGAAGTAATCATATGCCAGATAAAACGGTATTATATTGATGATTTGAAGGAGGCAGATAAAAAGATACTCCTCAAAAAATAACGGCCTTAAAGTTCCCCCTTTAGGGGGCGGAGGGGGTATCTTTGCCGCATGGCAAATCAAATTTCGGGTTGGGATGATACTATTGTTGCATTGGCAACGCCAACTGGTGTTGGAGCAATTGGTGTTATTCGTTTAAGCGGCACCAAAGCAATTGAAATTGTAGATGAGCTGTTCCCTTCAAAAGACCTGAGCAAACAAGCTACCCATACCATCCATGTTGGTTTTATAAAAGAAGATGCTGTAGATGTAGATGAAGTGGTTGTTTCCTTATATAAGAATCCAAAAAGTTATACTGGCGAAGATGTTGTCGAAATAGGTTGTCATGGCAGCCCTTTTGTACAACAACAGGTTATACAGGCCTGCATTCGCAAAGGCGCCAGGCTGGCAAAAGCCGGAGAGTTTACACAGCGGGCTTTTTTGAATGGCAAGCTTGATCTTACCCAGGCTGAAGCCGTAGCAGATATTATTTCATCAAATACAGCTGCATCACAAAAAACAGCGCTACATAATATGCGTGGTGGTTTCAGTGAAATATTAAAAGAGCTGAGAGAAAATCTGATTCAGTTTTCGGCACTGATAGAACTGGAGCTGGATTTTAGTCAGGAAGATGTGGAATTTGCCGACCGCAAAAAATTTTACGAGTTGATTGATGGAGCAACAACAGTAACAAAGGATTTACTGCAATCATTTCAATTGGGTAATGTAATAAAGAATGGCGTAAGCGTTGCCATCATTGGCAAACCCAATGCAGGTAAAAGTACTTTACTGAATGCCTTGCTTAACGAGAATCGGGCTATAGTAAGCGATATAGCCGGAACCACCAGGGATACGGTGGAAGAAATTATCAACATAGACGGCATACTTTTTAGACTAATAGATACCGCCGGTATCAGGGAGCATAGCACGGATGTTATTGAATTAATCGGCATTGAAAAAACCCGTGAAAAAATAAAGCAATCAGATGAAGTAATTTATTTGTTTGACGTAAATACTGAAACAGTTGAAGATATAGTTGTGGCTGAAAAGTTGATTACAGAGTCCAATCCCAATTTTATTTTGGTAGGCAACAAAGCTGACGTAATGGGATCCGAAAAAGCAAATGAGAAATTTGCTGCTAACGATGTTGTATATATTTCGGCAAAAGCATTACTGCATATTGAACAGCTAAAAGAAAAACTGGTAGGCAAAGTTGTTAATGGAAATATTAATACCGAAAACACCATCATAACAAATGCCCGCCACTACGAAGCTTTACAGCAGGTAGATAAATCTCTTATAGATATAAAAAACGGACTGGACAATAATATATCCGGTGATTTGCTGGCGCTTGATATTCGTCGCTGCCTGCATTATATTTCTGAGATTACAGGCGATATATCCAATGAGAATGTATTGGATTATATTTTTTCCAAGTTCTGTATCGGAAAGTAAGAAATCCAATTATTTGGTTATCAGGCTCTCATCTCTACTTTAAACGCAAGGCTTAGAAAAGAGTAATAATTTCCTGCCTGATCGCCTGCTTTGCCATACCATTCCTGTCCGCCGGCGTAAGGCAAATGATCGTAGCTACCTGCTGCTTCACCCAATCCAGCCAGCACGTCTTCCGACTTTAATCTAAAACCGTAACTGCCGTTCTTATGCAGGTGTAAATCTGCAATCGGAAAAGCAATCCATTTCCCTGTTTCATTTCTTTTAAATTCTACAGTAGAACTGGCAATGACCGGACCCCATGTTTTATCAGTGCGGTTAAAAAGATGCATGGTTAATTCCACCGGCCCATTTTTATTTACGTAGGCTGAAAAGATTTCTATACGGCCAAGATCACCCTCTTCTGGGCATATAAACGTTTGTCCGCTGATGCGGTTAACTGTCTCGCCGAGCCGGTGTCCAATCCAGGATGTAGTATTGTTGGAGGTTTGCTCAACTACGGCATGTAATTGAGATTTTGAATCATAAGTTTCCATAATTTTTAATTTAGAAAAGTGGAGAAAATCGTTAAAACTGTTGTCGGGTAATTAATCAGTTATTTAACCGGATTATTGCTTTTCGACTAAACTAAAGTTAGCGAATGAAATGTTAAAGGCAGTCTAATTAACAGTTGGGATCCGCAGTAAGTCTAAAAGGGTAACAGCCAAAACCATTAATTCAAAATTTAAAATACACAAACAGTCTTCCAAAATTTTTACTGTCGTTTTCTATGCGGTGGTATAGTGGTTTGATATGTGGCAATTGTAAGAACCTTTGTACTTTTTTTTTGAGCTGTCCGCTGCCTTTGCCGGGAATAATTTCTACTTCCTTTATTTTTTTATCAATAGCATCTTCAAAGGCCTGCAGCAACGCCTTGTCAATTGCTTTGCTGTTGTTGTATATGTCGTGTAAATCAACTTTTATTTTTGCCAT
>JBBKXU010000419.1:0-25902 GCA_037969645.1 Ferruginibacter sp.
GCATCTACAATGCCAAGAAGTGTGCTGGTATAATAAATTGAGCCCGCTGGATCAACCGAAATAAAACCGCCCACATTTAATCCCGGGGAAAACTGTCTTATTTGTTTGGCCCATACAAATCCTCCGTTGCTATTGAATTTTGAAATGTATGTATTTGGAACACCAAGTGAATTTAGAAAGAAAGTACCCGCCCCTGGATTAAAATCAACGTTGCCCGTAAATGTGCCAACTGTGTAAACATTGCCTGCCGCATCAACGCCAATGGATATGCCAAGGTCGTTATTGGTATTACCCATACGGCCTGCCCACTTAAAATTTACAGTTTGTGTAAATCCCTGCAAACACAAAAGCAGTAAACTTATGTTTATAAAAGCCTTTCTCATAGCTGTTTGGTGTAATAAAATAAAGGTCAAATATAAGATGAATTAAATTTAATTTCAAATAGTGAATATTATTTACAAGTATTGAATTTCGAACTTGTTAAAAACTAAAAAATCGCCCCGCTTTAACGGGGCGATTAACGATAATAAATTTTATTAAAATTTAAACTTCAGGTTCTGCTCTGCCAAGTTTGGTACTATACAGCACCAAATGTACAGCGGCAAATGCAAGTGATACATAAAGCAAGGTTCTGTCTGTATCAAAACCAACAGAATATTGATGCATGAAACCTATAGCAACCAATAAAACACTCATTGCTAATCCCGAAATTCGGGCAATTTTCATGCCTTTCCTGCTATCGGTTCCATTACCCATTGTACTGTGCTTGGCACCATAAACCAGATAAATATCAAGTCCGATCAGCATCCATACAATTAAGCGTATCCAGGTATCGGCTGGTAAAAACACCATCATAAACAAACAAACCACCACACCCAAAATCGGCACCAATGGTACCAACGGTGTTTTAAATGAACGTTTCAAATCGGGCATTTTTACACGCATTACCCAAATACCTATACAAACAAGGATGAAGGCAAACAGCGTCCCAATACTGGTCATTTCGCCAACTACTCTGGCTGGTACAAATGCAGCGAACACACTCACAAATACCATGAAAAGCAAATTGCTTTTAGAAGGTGTTTGTGATTTTGGATTTACAACTGAGAATATTTTAGGAATTAATCCATCCTTACTCATGCTGAAGAAAACCCTTGATTGTCCCATCAACATCACCAGGATTACAGAAGAATAACCAAAAAGTATAGCCACGATGATCGCCCGGTTTAACCATGGGTAATCGGGTGTAACTATTCCAGCTGCGTTTGTGGTTCCCATATGATCAATGGCAACTGCAACGGGTGCAATTCCGTCTTTACCTTCAAAACTTGTATAACTAGTAACCCCTGTCATCACGTGTGCAAACAAAATGTACAGAACTGTACAAATCAGTAACGAGCCCAAAATACCAATCGGCATATTGCGTTTTGGATTTTTTGTTTCCTGTGCGGCCGTACTCACGGCATCAAAGCCTATGTAGGCAAAAAACACAATAGCAGCCGCCCTGATAATTCCACTGAAACCAAAATCACCAAAATTGCCGGTATTTTCAGGAATATATGGTGTGTAATTTGCTTCGTTGATATATTTCCAGCCAAGAATAATAAAAACCAATACTACGGTTACTTTAATAGCAACAATAACTGCGTTAACGGTAGCGCTTTCTTTGGTTCCTTTAATTAAAAGCAAACTCATTAATACAATAATAGAAACGGCAGGCAGATTAATAAAACCACCATCCCAGGGCCCCACCGTTAACGAATGTGGCAGGTAAATATCAAAGCCTTCTAAAAATTTTACGAGGTAACGACTCCAGCTAATGCCAACTGTTGCAGCACCCACGGCGTATTCCAGTACCAAATCCCAACCAATGATCCAAGCGATAAATTCACCCATGGTTGCATAGGAATATGTGTATGCGCTACCTGCCACCGGAATCATGGAAGCAAACTCAGCATAACATAAGCCAGCAAACAAACAACCAAAAGCGGCAACAATAAATGAAATGGTAATGGCAGGACCGGCATGATTCGCAGCTGCCATTCCGGTAATAGAAAACAAACCAGCGCCAATAATAGCGCCTATTCCTAAAGCAACCAGGCCTCCAGCACCCAGTGTTCTTTTTAACGTGTGCGTACCGGTTTCAGATGCTTCATTCATTAAAGCATCCATCGGTTTCCTTGCGAAAATACTCATGTCAGTTGGTTTTGTTTAATTTAATAAACGGAAAAGTAAGGAATAAAATCCTAATAAAGCAACCACTGATACTTTTTTGACTGATATGGGCAGTTAACTGTCATTAAATATTATATTGCAACGCTTTTCGATTTTTCACTTTAAAAATAAAAGATGACCAAGCGTATTATCGGGTTAATTTCTTTAGGATTGTTCACCATACTGGCCATTTTGTATTTTCTGCATTTGCAGGAAATTGTATCTATACCTGAAACTATTTTAGTTAGCTTTCGGTGGATGTTTATTACCGCGATGATTATGTATGCGGTTTATAAACGCAACCTCACCACCTGGATTTTGGTTAGTATGCTTGTAGGTATTGAAATTGGTTTGGATTTTCCGGCGTTCTCACAAAACCTGAAGGTGCTGAGTCAGATATTTCTACGATTGGTAAAAACAATCATTGCTCCTATTTTATTTGCAACCCTGGTTGTTGGTATAGCCGGCCATTCAAGTCTTAAGCAGGTTGGCCGCATGGGTTGGAAATCAATTTTATATTTTGAAGTAGTTACTACTATTGCTTTGTTCATCGGTTTGCTGGCTATCAATATTTCACAAGCAGGTAAAGGGATTTTATTACCTGAAGGATTTGTAGAAAAACTACCTGAAACAAAACCACAGAACTGGCAAGAAGTGATACTACATATTTTTCCCGAAAATATTGTGAAGTCAGTTTATCATGGTGACGTGTTGCCGATTGTTGTATTCAGTATTATTTTTGGTATTGCATTAGCTATGCTGAGTGAAGCTAAGAAGCGGCCCGTGCTTGAGTTCAGCGAAAGCCTTGCTGAGACCATGTTTAAGTTCACAAATATTATCATGTACTTTGCGCCATTTGGTGTGGGAGCTGCCATTGCAGTTACCGTTGGCCACCTGGGGATTGATGTGTTATTTAATCTACTGAAGTTATTGTTCACATTATATCTGGCATTGATTGCATTTATACTTGTTGTATTGCTACCCGTTGCATTGATTATTAAGCTACCGATAAAACAGTTTTTACGAGCAGCTTCCGAACCGGTTTCCATAGCATTTGCAACTACCAGTTCCGAATCGGCGTTGCCAATTGCCATGGAGAACATGGAAAAATTTGGTGTGCCCCGAAAGATTGTATCCTTTGTATTACCTACGGGTTATACTTTCAATCTTGATGGAACAACACTTTATTTGTCGCTGGCTTCGGTTTTTGTGGCGCAGGCAGCTGGGCTTGATATGAGTTTGGGCGAACAACTTTTTATGGGGTTAACACTGATGCTTACGAGCAAGGGTGTAGCAGGTGTACCCAGAGCTTCCTTGGTAATTTTATTGGGCACTGCAGCTTCCTTTAATTTACCATTGTGGCCAATCATGGCTATTTTGGGTATTGATGAGTTGATGGATATGGCCCGCACTTCGGTAAACGTGACGGGCAATATGCTGGCCAGTTGTGTTATTGCCCGCTGGGAGGGAGAGTTTGATGATGAAAAAGCACTGGCATTTAAACCCGATTAAAATAATTAATGTTGATTATAGATTAAAATAGAATTGACCGTACGCTCTTAAAAATAAAAAATGCTTCTAAATATCTTACTTGATTTTGTCTGGACAAATTTATTACAACCTCAATGGTATATCCAAAACGGAGGTCTTTGGTTATTGCTGTTTGTTGTCTTTGCCGAAACTGGTTTGTTTGCTGGCTTTTTTCTTCCCGGCGATTCTTTATTATTTGTTGGTGGTATTTATGCCTATGAAATTGTTCAGCCCGATGGAATTGCAGTACCTGGGCTTGCTAACCAGTTTTTAGAATTAATTGGTATGGGGGCTGTAAGAAATCAATGGTTGGACTTGGCGTTGCTGATAGCATTAATTACCGTTGCGGGTATTTTAGGCAATATGGTTGGCTATTGGTTTGGTAAGAAAAGTGGTCCAGCTTTGTACCGCCGAAAAGATACTTTCTTTTTTAAACAGAAATACCTGCATCAGGCTAAAGAATTTTATGATAAGAACGGAGGGTTTGCTATAATAGTAGCCAGGTTTGTACCATTCCTGCGTACGTTTGCGCCCATTGTAGCAGGCATCGTACAAATGGACAGAAAAAAATATTTCTATTATAATGTTGTTGGCTGTATAGCCTGGGTTGTTACCATGGTATCTGCCGGTTTTTTTCTTAATAAAATATTCCCGGGATTACAACACCGGCTTGAGTTGATTGTACTGGTGATTGTGTTGGTATCTACTTTGCCAATTATTTTCAAAGTCGTAAAATCTAAAAGAGAAAAAAAGAAGAATGCAGCTTAAAGAGCAATCTCATTCCATTTTTAACATTGCAGTTATTGTAGCCGCACTAGGTTACTTTGTTGATATTTACGATCTGCTGCTTTTTGCTATTGTACGAATCGAAAGTCTGGGTTCTTTAGGTTTATCTCCCGAACAAATAAAAATAGAAGGCGAAGCCATATTGCAATGGCAAATGGTTGGGTTAATGCTTGGTGGCATTATTGCCGGAGTTATTGCCGATAAGAAAGGTAGATTAAGTGTATTGTTTGGTTCCATTTTATTTTATTCGCTTGCAAATATTGCCAATGGCATGGTGGAAACGGTGGAGCAGTATAAAATTGTGCGGTTCTTTGCAGGCCTTGGTTTAGCGGGAGAACTGGGTGTGGGAATCACTTTAGTATCGGAACTTATCAGAAAGGAAAAAAGAGGAATTGCAACTTCGATGGTAGCTGGTATTGGATTAACTGGTGCAGTGCTGGCATTTATAATGAAGGAGAATTTTGACTGGCGTACCTGTTACTTCATTGGCGGCGGAATGGGTTTGTTGCTTTTAGTTTTACGTATTTCGGTATTTGAATCGAGTATGTTTAAAGAAGTAAAAAAGCTGAATGTACAGCGGGGGAATTTTTTAATGTTGTTTAATAATGCCGACAGGTTTAAACGATATCTCACTAGTATTTTAATTGGACTGCCAACCTGGTTTGTTATTGGCGTGCTTGTTGCTTTTTCAAATGATTTTGGAAAACTGATGGGGATAAAGGAAGAAATTGATCCGGGTAAAGCAATCATGTTTGCGTATGTGGCTATTTCTATTGGTGATATTTTAATTGGTTTTATCAGCCAGTGGATGAAGAGCCGTAAAAACGCATTGTATCTTTTTTATGCTATAACAGGTTTGTTTATGATCCTGTTTTTTACAGCTCAGTGGAATGGAACCGCAGCGGGAATGTACTGGATATGTGCCGGGCTTGGTTTTGGTACTGGCTTTTGGGCCATTTTCATAACCATGGGTGCCGAACAGTTTGGCACTAATTTAAGGGCAACTGCAGCTACTACTATTCCAAATATGGTCAGGGGTATGCTGGCGATATTCATTACACCTTTATTTCAGGGACTGCGTGGATTAACAGATTATTATACAGGTGGCTGGCTGACTGCAATTATTATTATGGTTATAACTTTAGTTGCAGCTTATTATACGAAGGAAACTTTTGGAAAAGATTTAAACTTCGTAGAAAAGTAACTGAAAGTTTTATGACGAAGGTGTTTTTAAATTATATTCCTTGTTTCCGTGCCTCAGTGGCAATCACTTTCACCGCAAGGTGAAATAAAAAAATATCAGTGGCTAAATTCTTAATCATACGTTTTTCATCAATCGGCGATATCGTTTTAACAACGCCTGTAATCCGTTGCCTGCGTAAACAATATCCCGATGCTGAAATTCATTTTTTAACAAAGTATGCTTTTAAAGGCATATTGGCTCACAATCCCTACATAACCAAAATTCATACATTAGATGATAGTTTTGAATTGATGTTGCATGAGTTGGAAACCGAAGAATACGATTATATTATCGACTTGCATCATAACCTGCGTACGCTACGAATCAAACGGCACCTTAAACAGGTAAAGTCGTTTTCTTTTAATAAGCTGAATGTTGAAAAATTTATTCTCACAAATTTTAAGATCAATACACTTCCTAAAAAACATATTGTTGACAGAAACCTGGAAGCGATAAAGTCTTTTGGTGTTGTAAACGACGGTATGGGGCTGGATTACTTTATTCCAGCCATGGACAATGTGAAGAATGATGATATACCAACCTCACATATGCACGGGTATATTGCAATAGTTATTGGTGCAGCACTAGCTACAAAAAAACTGCCTTTGCATAAGTTGAAAGAATTGTGTGCAGCCATAGATCATCCTATAATATTATTGGGCGGTAAAGAAGATTATGAAGAGGGAAAAGCGATTGCCAAAGTTGATGAGATAAAAATTTATAATGCTTGCGGCAAATTCAACCTTAATGAATCGGCCGATTTGGTGAAAAAAGCAAAACTCGTTGTAACTCATGATACAGGACTGATGCATATTGCAGCAGCCTTGCAAAGGCCAATTATTTCTGTTTGGGGTAATACAGTTCCGGCGTTTGGAATGTATCCGTATTACGGCAATAAATCAAATATGCAATATGATGTAGTAGAGGTAAGTAAACTTTGGTGCAGGCCCTGCAGTAAAATCGGCTATAAAAAATGCCCCAAAGGACATTTTAAGTGTATGGAAAAAATAGCTGTTAACGATATTGTAAATATTGTTCAACAACGTTTGCGTAAATAATAAAAGCTGTTGTTTTGAGTTATATTGTTTTAAAGTATGATTAAAAATATCCTGTTTATTGTTTTATTGCTGGCAAGTGCCTCAACCCAAGCCCAATTTAGAGTTACTGTAAAGTGGCAAAATATAAAACCAGGGTCGTCGGGTGATACTATATATTATAATCCTGAAAGAAAACTTGTCTGGAGCGATTTTAAAGGCAGACCCGATGCAACAAGCCCGGCTGCAGCCATCACCGAGTCGGGGTTTGGTTATAAAATGACCATGAATTCGTTGAACAGCAAAACCGATGTTGTTATTACCGTGTTTTGTTATTTTAATAAGAAGAAATCCTGGGTGAAAAAAGATATGGATACAGATTATGCCTTAACACACGAACAGCATCACTACGATATAACCTATATCAATGCCGTTTTGTTTGTTAAGCAATTAAAAGAAGCTCAGTTAACTAAAGGGAATTACAATTATCTGGTTGAAAAAATTCACGACGAAACTTTTGCTGCGCTCAATAAAATGCAGGACGACTATGACGGGCAAACCGCCAACGGAAGAATTAAACAGATGCAGTCAACCTGGAATAAAAAAATTGATAAACAGCTTGCAGCACTTCCTACAAATTAACAATGAGCACCGGAATTTTTAATTCATGTCTTACAGAATTCACTGTTTCTCCATAAATAAAATCCTGTATGCCGCTGTGGCCGTGAGCACCCATTACAAGCATATCCGCATTGCCGCTTTTAGCAATCCGTACAATCTCTTTAGCCCTGTTTTTATATCCTAAAAAACCTTCAGCAGTTAATCCACGGTTTTGCAATTGACGTACGTAAGCATCCATTCGCTCCTTATCTTTTCTCGATTCATAGTCATCACTTTCGTCACCATACAATTTGGCAGATGCACTTTCAACGATATGAACCAGCAGATAATGTGTATCTGCTTTTCCTTGGCCCAAAGCGTAGGCTATTAACTTTTCATCGTTCTCACTAAAATCGAGTGCTATGGCTATCTTATTAAAACTGGGAATCACGAGGTTTGAAAGCACGCCAGTTTCGGGATGTATTTTTATGGAGGCCTTTTTCTTAGTTTTCGTAATAAAAGGATTGATGATAATATAGACTAGTAATGACAAACAGACTAAGCCCGCAACAATTAACAATAGCTTTTGCCAAAGTGCTCCGTGTAAAAACACAGGGCCGACTTCATCAACTAACATTTCAATATTAAGGTAAATTAATACCGTAGCAATTAACCAGGCAGCAATTTTGGTAATAGGCTTAATGGCAAATTTACCCATTGTAGTTTTATCACTTACAAAATGTATTAGTGGAATAATGGCAAAGCCCAATTGTAAACTCAGTATTACCTGACTTAATATTAAAAGTGCATCAACATTATTTTCTCCGTAAATAAATATAACAATTATTGCCGGTACAATAGCTACCAGTCTTGTTATCAACCTTCTTAGCAAAGGATTTATCCTTAGGCTTAAATATCCTTCCATAATAATCTGCCCGGCAAGTGTGCCGGTAATGGTGCTGCTTTGTCCAGCGGCAATTAATGCAACCGCAAAAAGAATAGGAGCCAGGTTTCCTAAAAATTCAGGCAATAAACGATGAGCTTCTTTTATTTCTGCGACACCAGCGTTTGGGGTATTAAAAAAAACTGAAGCAGCAACAACAAGTATTGCCGCATTTACCAGAAAAGCGAGGTTTAAGGCAATAGTAGTGTCTATGCGATTGAATTTTATGGCTTGTTTAATGCCTGCATCTGATCTATCGATTTTACGGGTTTGCACAAGTGCAGAATGTAGGTATAGATTGTGGGGCATTACTGTAGCGCCAATAATACCAATTGCAATGTATAATGCGTCGCTATCCATTTTGGTAGGAATAAATCCAGTTGCTAATTCTGCCATATCTGGCTTCGCTAAAATTATCTGAACCAAAAAAGAAATGCCTATAACGCCTACCAGTGTAATGATAAAAGCTTCCATTTTACGGATGCCCAAACGCTGCAAATACAATAAAAGAAATGTGTCGAGCACAGTTATCGAAACTCCCCAAATTAGTGGGAGGCCAGTTAATAACTGAATGCCAATGGCCATTCCGAGTACTTCCGCAAGGTCACAAGCCGCAATGGCGATTTCTGCAAGAATGTATAAAACAAAATTTACTGCTTTAGGATAAGTTTCCCGGTTTGCCTGCGCCAGATCTCTTCCCCTTACGATACCCAATCTAGCCGAAAGACCCTGTAATAAAAGCGCCATCAGGTTACTCATGAGTAAAACCCAAATCAATTTATATCCATACTGGCTTCCTCCATGCAAATCGGTAGCCCAGTTACCCGGATCCATATAGCCAACACTAACCAGGTAAGCGGGGCCCAAAAAGGAGAATATTCTTTTCCACCCAGTTTTTTTTACTGTTGTATCAACCGACTCGTGTACCTCACTTAAGGAAGCATCATTATTTTTTTTACTGAGCATAATGTGCAAAAACGTTTTTGGCTACCTGTTCACTGATGATACAGGCACTGTGTTTTAAAACTTTTATTTCAAGGGAACCGTCAAATTCAAATTTCTTAAGTATGGTAATTTGTGTTCCTAATGCGATGTTGTAATGTTTGAGCATTTCCAGCATTTGTGCTGATTGGTTACTTACAGAACTTACCGTTACAGTTTTCTTAACAGGAATATTGCTCAGGCATTGCTGATTTATGACTGGAATTTTTCCATGGCGGTCGGGTATCGGGTCTCCATGAGGATCAAAGGAAGGATTACCCAAAAAATTATCAAGTCTTTGAATAAGTTCCTCGCTGCTGATATGTTCCAGATCTTCGGCTATAGAATGAACTTTATCCCAGTCAAATTTCAATTTTTCTACTAAAAAAAATTCCCAGAGACGGTGTTTGCGTACCACATCTAGGGCAGCCTTCTTGCCGGCTTCATTTAGTTTAAAGCCCTTATATTTTTCGTACTGCAGTATTTTTTTTGTCTTTAGTTTCTTCAGCATATCAGTTACGGAAGCGGCTCTGGTACGCATTTCAGCAGCCAGGGAGTTGGTATTAACCAGTCCTGTTTCCTGTTGCAGGTGGTAAATGCTCTTGATATAATTTTCTTCGCTGGTGGTAAAACTCATGTTAATTGAAAATAAAATTTAGACAAATCTAAAAATATTATTCTTATTGCCAAAATATTTATTGAGCATGCTGAATCCACAATCGGTAAATTGCGGCAAATAATTTTTATATGAGACAAAGAAAGGGATCAGGATCTCCTTGGGAAGATATAGTTGGTTACTCACGGGTAGTAAGGGTAGGTAATATTATTGAAGTTGCCGGTACCACAGCCATGGATGGAGAAACAGTTGTTGGAAAAGGCGATATATATGCTCAGGCTGTTTTTATTTTTAAAAAAATTGAAAAAGCGTTGCTTGAAATGGGCATTACATTGGACGATGTGGTGCGAACAAGGATGTTTATTACAGATATTTCCAAGTGGAAAGAAGTTGGAAAAGCGCATGGCGAGTTCTTTAAAGATATTAAACCGGTATCTACCATGGTAGAGGTTTCAAGACTCATTAGTAACGATTTATTAATAGAAATTGAAGCAACAGCTATTATTGATATTGGTTAATTGGGCATTTCTTCATTTTATATATTCTTAATTTTCAACTAATATTGCTCCTCAAACAATTTTAACCCATTATGAATTTTTCTTCTTTTAAAGTACCCTATCCAGTAGATGAACAATATAGCAAGCGTGTTGCCTATTTTTCCATGGAATTTGCAATCAGTCAGCCACTAAAAATATACAGTGGAGGTTTAGGTTTTTTAAGTGGTTCACATATGCGTAGTGCATACGAATTACGCCAGAACCTGGTTGGTATTGGTATTCTTTGGAAATACGGTTATTATGATCAGGCCCGCAATCAGGATCAGACTTTACAAGTTCAATGGAACGAAAAGATCTATAATTTTCTGGAAGACACAGGGATCAAATTTCAGATTGATATACACGAACACCCAGTATGGGTTAAAGTATTGTACTTGAATCCCGAGACTTTTAAATCGGCACCTTTATTTTTATTGAGTACAGATTTACCGGAGAATGATTATGTATCACAAACCATTACGCACCGTTTATACGACGCCAATGTGGCAACCAAAGTAGCGCAGTTTATTTTATTGGGTGTTGGTGGTGCAAAACTGATGGATGAGTTAAATTTTAATCCGGATTTGTATCATATGAATGAGGCTCATGCGGCAAGTGCAGCTTTTTACTTGTTTAAAAAATTCGGAAATAAAGAGAAAGTAAAAGAACATCTGGTATTTACAACACATACGCCCGAAGAAGCCGGTAACGAAAAGCACGATATCCATCTTTGCGAAAAAATGGGGTATTTCTGTGGAATGAAATTAGATGATGTTAGAAAACTCACCGGCATGGAAGGCGATTTATTCAATCATTCCTTGGCTGCGTTAAGATTAGCCAAACTGGCAAATGGTGTAAGTCAGTTGCATGGTGAAGTCAGCCGGCAGCTTTGGAAAAAATACGACGATATTTGCGAAATAAAAGCAATTACTAATGCACAAAACTGGCACTATTGGGCCGATAAGCAGTTGTATCGTTTTATGGATGCTCATAACGAAGATGGCTTTATTGACCGTAAAAGATATTTAAAGAAACGTGCGTTTGATGTAGTGGCCGACCAAACAGGTAAGCTGTTTAATCCGGATGTTTTTACAATTGTTTGGGCACGCCGTTTTGCGGGTTACAAAAGAGCAGAATTGTTAACAAGGGATGAAGAAAGATTTGAAGCTTTATTGAATAATCCTAAATATCCCGTTCAGATCATTTGGGCTGGAAAGCCTTACCCTGTTGATTATCCCGCTATCAGTGATTTTAATATGCTGGTTCATTTAAGTAAAAAATACGATAATGTGGCAGTATGTGTAGGTTATGAATTAAATTTAAGTAAGCGGTTAAAACAGGCGTCGGACCTTTGGTTAAATAATCCACGAGTACCCAGAGAAGCCAGTGGCACCAGCGGCATGAGTGCGGCGATGAACGGCGCTGTTAACTGCAGTACACATGATGGATGGATTTGCGAATTTGTAAATCATGGTAACAATGGGTTTGTTGTGCCTCCGGTTGACTACGAAAGTTTAAGTGTACACGAACAAGATGAGTATGATCTGAACAAGCTTTACGAAATATTGGAAAACCAGGTTTTACCGTTGTATTATGATAACCCGGAAGTGTGGCGTGAGATTACCAAGAACGGAATGAACGATGTTCGTTGGCAGTTTGACAGTAACAGGATGGCGAAAGAGTATTACGAGATTTTATATAAATAGTTGAATGCATCCCCGGTTTACCGGGGATGTTTCATTTTAGAAAAGACATTTAATTTTACGAAATGGTGAGTTATTCAAAGAAAATAGAAATACGCTGGGCCGATCTTGATCCTAATTTTCATGTACTGCATTCGAAGTACTATGATTTTGGAGCATATTGCCGCATGTCTTTTTTAACCGAGCATGGTATTACTCCTGCTTTGATGATAGAAAAAAATATAGGCCCTATTATTTTCAGAGAGGAATGCTTGTTTAAAAGAGAAATAAAATTTGGTGATGAGTTAGAAGTCTTTTTAAAACTCAGCAAATGCAATGCAGATGCAAGCCGATGGAGTATGGTACATGAAATATGGACAAATGGAGATACACTTGCTGCTGTAATTACGATTGACGGGGCCTGGATAGATACTGCAATTAGAAAATTGGCAAAACCTCCTGAAATATGTGCAATAGGTTTCAACCTTATTCCAAAAACAGAAAACTTTAACGAATAGAATTAATAAATGTCTGATTGCTGACAATTGTTGGCGGTCAATATGACTATTTTTGAACCAAACAGATAAATTATGAAAAAAATTACACTCCTGCTTTCCTTTTTAGTACTTGTAACAGTAGCGTTGTTTGCTCAAACAGAAACTGTATATCCCGAAGGGTTAAAAGTAGGGGATATGGCTCCCGAATTTTCCGGTATTGATCAGAATGGCAACAAATTCAGTCTTACTGATGCGTTAAAGAATGGCGATGTGGTTATGCTTTTCTACCGAGGGCAATGGTGTCCTTATTGTAATAAGCAGCTAAGTCATTTTTCTGATTCTTTGCAACTATTAACTGCAAAAGGAGCAACGCTGCTGGCCATTACACCTGAAACAAAGGAAAATGTAAAGAAGACAGTGGAGAAATCGAAAACATCGTTTTCTGTTATTGAAGACAAAGGATTGGCCATAATGAAAGCCTATAAAGTGAACTTTGCTGTTGATGAAAAAACAGTAACACGTTACAAAGGCTACGGGATTGATTTTGATAAAGCAAATGGCGAAAACGGCGCTAATCTTCCAGTGCCTGCGACCTATATTATAGGGAAAGATAAAAAAGTAAAGTACGTATTTTTTAATACCGATTATAAAAAGAGAGCTTCCGTTCAGGACATCCTGAACAATTTGTAGTAAAATATTTAAAAAGAAGTGTTGCAAAAAATTAACTTTGCAACACTTTTTTTATGCTTAGTACCACCATCAATTTATATCGAAATGCATATACCGGAATAAACCGTCGTATGTGGCTGCTCTCTGTAGTTATGTTTATTAACCGAAGCGGCACCATGGTTTTACCCTTTATGACATTGTATTGTAAGCATATAGGTTATAGTACCAGGCAGGCGGGTATAGTTGTGGCTGTTTATGGATTAGGTTCCCTGGTCGGCGCTTTTTTGGGAGGTAAAATCAGCGACAGGTTTGGGTTTTATTACACACAGTTTTTTTCGCTGCTTTGCGGCGGCATACTGTTTATTACGCTTGGGCAAATGAACACCTACTTTTCAATTTGCGTATGTACTTTTTTTCTGAGTATGGTTAATGAATCGTTTAGACCGGCCAATGCTACTGCCATATCTTATTATAGCACTGTTCAAAATCGAACTCAGGCTTTTTCTATTGTTCGTTTGGCTATAAATTTAGGGTGGGGTTTTGGCGGTGCTTTGGGAGGAATGCTGGCTTCTATTAATTATCATTTACTTTTTTGGGTTGATGGAATTACCAATATTTCCGCAGCATTTTTTTTGTTGTTGTTACTGCCAAAAGTAACTATGTCACAGCAACAGAATCTTGCAACAGCAAACGAAACAAAGGTTAAATCTAAACCAGCTTATGCCGACAAAACATTTTTATATTTTGTAGGATTACAGATTTTATTTGCTTTTTGTTTTTTTCAATTATTTACTACCATTCCTTTGTATTTTAAAGAGAACCTCCACATCGATGAATTTTGGATTGGCTTTTTAATGGCTATGACTGGCGTGTTGATAGTGATATTTGAAATGGTCATAGTGTTTAAATTGGAAGGCACCCGACCCTACCTGCGCTTGATTTCGTACGGTACTGTTATTATGGGTTTAGCATTTTTTGTATTAAACGTGCCCATTATTCACGGTTTTGTTATTGCCGCTATTTCTATGCTGCTGGTAACCATAGGCGAAATGGTTGCCATGCCATTCATGAACTCTTATTATATAGCAAGGAGTAGCGAAGGGAATCGTGGCCAGTACGCCGGTTACTATACCATGGCCTGGAGTACTGCGCAGGTAATAGGAAGCGTAAGCGGTACCCAAATAGCTTACGCAATGGGGTTTAATAATTTGTGGTGGCTAATTGGGGGTTTATGTCTATTAACTGCCTTTGGATACCATAAGCTTACTAAGAGTTTATAAGACCCTATTATTTGTATGTACTGGTTGAATTTACCGTTGCACTGATCGGCATTTCCTGACCCATCATTGGAATAGTTCCAGAAATATCAGACTTGGTTGTTCTTTTCTGTACTAATCCGGTTGTGATATCGGTAATAATTTCACCTTTAGTTTTTGATTCTGTTTTAATTTCGAACTCCATTCCTTGAAATGAAAGTTTGTTGCTGGCGTTAGAAACCACGTTAATTTGAATGTTAGCTTCATTGCCGGCAACAGAACTCAAAGTGTAGGTACGTATTGTTTTTGAATTTTTTTCTTTTGTTGTATCGGCCCAGCTTGTGCCAATGGTCTTCCCTGCGGGAATAATTTCAAATGCACCAGCGGCTACTGCATCATCAGCGTTATCCGTAAACATTTTCATCATATCAGCTGCCATATTAGCCTCGTCAGAATCTGCTTTCTTCACTTTTTTCTTATCAACAATTGCAGAGCCGTTAGCATTGTCAACAATTACATCAACCGGATTATTCAATGAATTGTTGAACATTTTCGCCATTTCTCCTTTATTGCCAGCTTTGTTTTCCGAGTCGTAATTTTCAGACTGTCCCATCATGTTGATATTCGTTTTAAGCTTGATAAGCGTATTGCTGACGGTTGAATTTTTATCGTTCACGCTCTTTGCTTCTAAAACATTAGTTGAAGATGATGTGCTGTTAAATTCCATCCCCATAGCTAAACTAGCTTCAACATCAGATGAGCTTTCAATAATAATCTTTTGGCCGGTGGTTAATTTAATTTTGCCTGCCGAAGAAGCAATAGCATTTGCTGATTGAGCAAAGGCAAGGCCAGTTAATAGCAGGCCTGTAAATAGTGTAAATAATTTTTTCATTATATTTTTTTAATTAGCAGTAAAAATATCAACTAACAGAGAATAAAGCTGAATTGTTCAATTTTTTTGTAAAACTTTAAGATTTAGCAGAATTCAGATCAAAAAATAAGGGCTATTCATTTCTGAATAGCCCTAAAGGTTTTGAAGATGTGGGATTATCCTACAACTTGTACGTTAACTGCGTTTAAACCCTTTTTGCCTTCTTGCAATTCGAACTCAACGCTGTCACCTTCCTTAATATCGCTGATTAATCCACTAACGTGTACGAAAGTTTCTTTGTTTGAGTCATCGTGCTTAATAAAACCGAATCCTTTTTCAGAATTGAAAAACTTAACGGTGCCTGTTTGTTTGTCCATTTTTAAATTTGTATTGTATTAATAAAGTGCAAATATAGTGTTTTATTGAAAATTGAGCAGATTTTATTAATTGAGGCCTCATTACGAGCATTTTATACTATAAATTGTTAACTTTAGCGCCAACGATAGCCTGCCTTTTCTTATTTAAAAATTATTTTATGCAGCATAAGACGACTACTGTAATCACAGGCTCAGGATGTTATATTCCGGAATTTATTAAGACAAACAAAGATTTTACGGCCCATAATTTTTATGATGAGAAGAATACGGCGCTGGATATAGAGCCGCATATTATTGTGGAAAAATTTAAAAAAATTACTGGAATAGAAGAAAGGCGTTATGCCCCTTCTGATATGGATTGTTCGGATATGGCTGCCATTGCCGCAAAAAAAGCGATTGAAGATGCGAATTGTGATCCGGAAACTATTGACCAGATTATTGTTGCCCACAATTTTGGCAACGTGATGAAACACACAATTCAAACTGATGTTTTACCAGCACTTGCGTCGAGAGTTAAGCATGCATTAAAAATTAGTAACCCTTCCTGCGTGCCGTACGATATATTATTTGGTTGCCCTGGTTGGGTGCAAGGTGTAATTCAGGCAGATGCTTTTTTTAAAGCCGGTATCGCAAAAAAATGTTTGGTAATTGGTACCGAAACTTTATCCCGTGTGCTTGATGTGTACGATCGTGACAGTATGATTTTTTCTGATGGAGCAGGAGCAACGGTTTTGGAAGCCAAACCTGTTGAAGAAACAAATGCGGGAATTCTGGGGTCAAGTGTACAGTCGCATTGTGGCGATGAAGTGGACTTCCTGAACATGGGTAAATCATATTATCCCGATTCTGATCCCCGTATCAGGTATATAAAAATGAAAGGCCGCAAAGTGTATGAGTATGCAATGAAGTATGTTCCGTTGGCTATGAAAATTTGTTTGGATAACAGCGGTGTACAAATCGGGGAATTAAAAAAAGTGTTTATACACCAGGCAAATGAAAAAATGGATGAAGCCATCATTAAGGAAATGTATAAACTTTATGGAATTTCAGATGCTCCTGAGAATATTATGCCAATGAGTATTCATAATTTGGGTAATAGTTCAGTTGCTACAGTTCCAACATTGTACGATATGGTGCAAAAAGGACTTATGCCAGAGCATAAATTAAACCCGGGCGATGTTATTTTATTTGCTTCGGTTGGTGCAGGGATGAACATAAATGCAGTTTGTTACAGGTTATAGCAGCTTTTAAAAAAGCTACAGTATATTGGCTGGGCTTGCTTTTGAGCCGATTGAGTTTAAAAGATTCGGATAAGAGCCTTAATTAGCCTACATTTGCACAAAATGAGAATATGATAAACGAAATGATATCGAAGTTTTTAGAGCCAACACATCTGGCAAAAACTCCAATAAAAATTGAATTTAAAAAGCGTAACACAATCGTAGGGATATTTCTTGATTCACCGGATTATGAAGATTTGAAGGCGAAGAATTTCTGGAGAATTGTTTCAGAAACCAACATACCGGAGTGGAAGAAGACCAACGATAATAAGTTAGCCCGTATTTTTAGTGGTTCGGAATTTACCAGAATTACTGTAGCTAAAGAGAAAAAGGAAAGTTAATAAAACAAACGACACTTAATAAAAAAGGACACATTTTACATGTGTCCTTTTCTGTTTTAATATTATTTGGCTAGAAATTTCTTCCGCCCGTGCCTCTTGCTTTTGGTAATTCTTTTCTGGGTATTTTTTGATCGAGTTGCGCAGTATTGTAAACAAATGCGGCAATGACTGTAGCAGCCTGTTTCAAATCTTCTGGTACAAGGTGATCGTAGGTATCCATATTGGTATGATGTGTGCGGGTATTGTATTCAATTTCGTCCTGGATAAACTGGAAGCCAGGAATACCGACTGCATCAAATGCCAAGTGATCGGTGCCCCCTGTGTTATCAATTGTAACTGTTTTTGCGTCAAGGTCATAAAAAGGTTCAAGCCATTTTGAAAAGATTGGCCCGGCTTCGGCATTACCCTGTAAATAAATTCCACGCACTTTTCCGGTACCGTTATCTAAATTATAGTAAGCAGAAACCATTTTATGGTTGGGTTTTAAAACCATATCGGCAGGGTCGGCAAAATGATTTTTTACGTAATTGCGTGAGCCGTGCAAACCTTGTTCCTCAGCACTCCATAAAGCAATGCGGATAGTTCGTTTGGGTTGCAGACCTGTAGTTCTTAGTATTCTTACCGCTTCCATCATTACTGCGCAACCTGCGGCATTATCAGTGGCTCCGGTGGCGCCTTGCCAGCTATCTAAGTGCCCTCCAAGCATTACCACTTCGTCTCTTAAAATAGGGTCGGTTCCTAGTATTTCTGCTATCACATTATATCCCTTGATATCATTGTCATAAAATTTTGTTTTCACATCTGCTTCCATCTGCACTTTTTGGCCGGCAGCTACTAAACGTTGCAGCCTCAAATAATCATCACTGCTTAACATCACCCAGGCATAATTATTTTGGGCGCCTTTATCAACCGAGCCACCGTTTTGAACAAACAGGGTTCCGTCATTTCCTCTTCCATTCATGCTCAATACCAGCGCTGGTTTCTCTTTGTTATAAAAACCATCCATCTGCCTGCCAAGTGCTCTCTGCTGCTGAAATGCAGCTAATTGCTCGGGAGTAAAATTTCTTCTTTGTCTGCGGGCAGTATCTGGTTTAGAACTAGCCATTTTCTCCAACTCTTCATCGCTAAATCTTTCGGCATCGGCTTTAAATGAAGGATGCAATGTATCATTCGACCAGAACATCACAATTTTATTATTGATTTTACCAGAATAATTTTGAAATAACTCTGCAGAGTCTTTTGCTTTAATCAATATAACCTCTCTGCTAATAATACTTTTACCGGGCGTGCTTCCTGTCCATGCTCTTGATATCGCAATCATCGGTGTATAATAAGGCGCAGTCATGGCCACATAGCAACGGGTTTGTTCCCAGCCGGTTCCAAAATCACCCCAGGGTTCTATAACTGTATTTACCAATCCCATTTTTGTAAGTTCATCTTTGGCCCAGCTAGCCGCCCTGAAAAATCCCGGCGAATTGGTTAATCTTGGGCCGCTTACATCGGTAAGATGAAAAGCAATGTCCATTACTTTTGAATTCTCGAGACCTTCTTTTCTGATTTTGGAATTTGCATCAGTTTGCGCAAAGATGAAATTGCCAGACAGGCAAAAGCAAATAATTAATAGGAACTGCTTTTTCATGATAATGTAGTTTTGGTTTTGAATTCTTAATTTACTCATTTAAAAATTGAAATACAATCGAATAATGATGAGCCGCTTAGATCTTTTTTGTGTTCGGCACTTCCATGATCAGGTTTTCACCATAACAACCTGCCGGCGTTTGATAACCCACTTTAAAATTCCCTTCCAGTATTTTCTGGCTGATGAGCAAACTGCTGTGTGCAGTTAAAGTATAGCCGTCAAAACAACTGATACATGCAGTTTGTTTTTCTCCGGAGGAATTAGTTACTTCTCCCCAAACGAAACTACTGCTGTTCTTTCGCTTTTCATCCGAGGGCCCCGCAGGCCTTGCCTTAATTTTCTTTTTGATGATATTACGTACAAAGTTGGTCCTTAATAGCCAATTAAATGCCCATTGAAATTTAAGAATCTTGTACACTTTAGGCGCCATGCCGGTATAGGCTTCTATATTTGGTATGCCTGTTGTTGTATATGCTGTTGAAACATCACCCCATGGAATTGTCATTACGAACATTTTCTTCTCACCAAAATTCAACCACATTCCTTTTTGGCCCAAAGGTTTTCTTACGATTATCCCATTCTCTCTAACGGCACCACCTTCTCCAATCTTACCGGCCATAGTAGTAGCAGTTCCATGCGATAAGCCTCCACCAACAGAGGCAAATGCCAGCTTTAGGTGTGTTGCATCAGGCATTTTGTTTTTTAATTGTAGTGCAATGCAGTCAGTAGGCACTACATCAAAACCAACACCGGGCATGAGCATGATATTTTCTTCTTTTGCGACAGCATCATATTTTTTCAGCATTTCAAAAACAGAAATGTCGCCGTTGATATCAATATAATGAGTGCCGGTTTGCAAACAAGCATCAATCATTTGTTTGGCAGTATATACATAGGGACCTGCAGCATGCAGTACCAGTTTAACTTCTGATAAAGCTTTTTGTAATTGTTCTGTGTCATCCAGATCAATAATCAGGTAGGGGAGTTGGAGTGTGTCAGCCAGAGGTTTTATATAAGCTTCCGTTCTTCCTGCAAGTATCGGTTGTAAGTTATATGTTGACGCAAGTTTGGCGATGAGTTTTCCTGTATAGCCGTTGGCTCCGTAAAGAAGAAATTTATTTTGCATGATTATTTTTGATTTATATCTGAGGCCAACGTAAAAATATAACTTATAAGGCGGAAACAGGGATTATAAAGAATTCACCTGTTTCTTTACAAAAGAAAACGGCTGACTATTTAAAGTCAGCCGTTCTGAAAAAATGAGATTAAACTATTTTTTTGTGAAAGTAAATTTACCTCCTCCCTGTTTTAAATCAAATTCAGGTCTGCCTACAGCAAATTCAAAGATTGCACCGGCTTCGGCAAATTCAAATTTATTTGTGTCTGTTTGTGTCAGCTTTACTTTACCCTGCCCTGTAACATCTGCTACTAAAACATTCCCTTCTCTGCTGAATATTATTTTTATAGGTAATGCCGTTGAAGAATACTCGCCCAATAATTTATCCAGGTCTTCGGGTTTTACTGCGGCTGCATTAAAGACCGGGTCGTTTGATTTCCCCCAACTGTTATTCGAATCATCAGCATCCATAAAAATACCATTGTCTAATTTCAGATATTGAATTTTCTTTTTAGTATTGATGATTACTAAAGCCGATTTTTGATTTTTCTCCCATATGGCTGCGGTTTGATGAATTTTTTCTTTACTGCCGTCTGTATATTCAACCATTAAATTGGTTGGTACAGCAAAGCCACCAATGTTTTCAATACTGATAGTATAACCGTTTGCAGTTGGCGTTAATTTTTGCAAGGCAATATCCGGGTAGTAGGTTGAGAAAAACCAGTTATTCCAATACCAGTTTAGATCTTTGCCGGATAAATTATTAAAGGAATAAAACATATCCCAGGGTATAGGATGTTTACCGTGCCAGCGGTCCATAAATCCATGGAGGCATTTTCTGAACAGATCATCACCCAACATATCTTTTAAGCCTAAATAAGCCAAAGCGGGTTTGCCATATTCATTAATACCAAGCCCCTGGCCAGATAAGACATTTGCAGGTATAATAATTGGCATCTGTGTTTCATCGCTTGGGTTATTAACCCAGTTTGAAACCCTGAATTGTTTAAAAAACTCTTCGGCTTCAGCTTCTCCAAGATCATTCTGGCCGATTAAGTTTTCAAATGCTGTGGTCCACCCTTCATCCATAAAACCGTAACGGTGTTCATTTATACCCATATAGAAGGGAAACCAGCTATGTGCAATTTCATGCTCTGCCACAAAACGTTGAATGGTAGGGTCGGGCATATGGCTGTCATTGGCCATCATAGGGTATTCCATATCTGCAAAACCCTGTACAATTGTGCTTACAGGAAAAGGATAGGGAACTCCGGGCCAGTTATTACTGAACCAATCCAGTGCATGATGACTGTATTCAACTGATTTTTTAAAATTAGTTGATTTGTCAAGATAAGCAGCCTGAACACTTGCTCTTCTCCCCGTTTTATTATCGACCACTACACTGGCCGCATCCCATACATAATGATCGCTGATGCATGCAGCTACGTCGGTAATATTTGATGATTTCCATCTCCAGGTATTGTAGTCGTTTTGTGTAGTAATATTTTTTGCATCAAGGTCGGCTTGCGTTACTATATTGATTGTTTTGTCTGATGTTTTAGAGGTAGCAAACTTTGTGATGAATGCAGGTTGCAACACATCGCTTTCATTTTGTAGTTCACCCGTTGCCCACACCAGGAAATTTTTTGGTGCCGTGATGCTTAGGTCATAATTATTAAAATCATTGTAAAACTCCTGAGCATCGGTGAACACCATTCTGTCCCATCCATCTATGTCATCAAAAACAGACACCCGTGGATAAAAGTATGCCAGAAAAAATGAGGTAGAATCTAACATACCTTCCCGGCCACTTTCTTTCGAAACATCGTAATGCCAGTCAAAAGTCATGGTAACTGTTTTCTTTGGATACAATGGTTCAGACAAACCAACTCGTAGCGAAGTATTTCCACCAGCGTCTCTTAGCTTTTTTTCTTTTCCATTTTCGGTAAATTTATCAATAATGATTCCCTTGGTTAAATAATCTTCCGAAGCAGCCCTTTGTCTTACAGCCCCCGGTGTATGAATATTTAAGATCAATTTAATCATTGGATTTGAAATAGTGTCTGGACTGTTATTGGTGTAAACAATCGTTTCGGTACCGGTTATTGTTCTGTTGGGCGGCGATAGCTTTACTGCAATTTTATAATCTGCAGTGTTTTGCCAATAATTTTTTCCGGGTTTACCATCCATGCTACGGGTTCCTTTTTTATAGGCATCCTGTACATTACGGGGTGTGTATAATTGCTGCGCATTTAATGTAATTCCGATACTGCATATCAATAGTATAAGGAGTGTTTTCTTCATGATTATCCTTTTTTAAATTTTTGTTCGATACAATGTAACAAATAAACCACTTTCAACCGTAGCGTAATATGTTTAACGGTATATTATTACGGCAAACGGTGCCGCAAACTATGGGTAAAAAAAAGTCCACCCGCCGATAGGCAGGTGGACTTTATATAGAATTTGACCGTTAGTTTTAAGCCTGTTCTTCCATATAACTTTCCATAGGCTCGCAGGTGCAAATCAAATTCCTGTCGCCAAATGTGTTATTGATACGTGCTATTGAAGGCCAAAATTTATTTTTAGAAACGTATGCTAACGGGAAAGCCGCATCTTGCCTGCTGTATGGGTGGTTCCACTCATCTGCACAAATTACATGCTGGGTATGCGGTGCATTTTTTAATGCATTATCAATTTTATCAGATTTACCTTCTTCAATGGCTTTAATTTCTCCATAAATGCTTATTAGTGCTTCGCAAAAACGATCTAGTTCTCCTTTGTCCTCGCTTTCTGTAGGTTCAATCATAATGGTGCCCGGCACCGGGAAACTCATGGTAGGTGCATGGAAACCATAATCCATCAAACGCTTGGCTACATCTTCTGCTTCAATACCGGCAGTAGTTTTAAATGGCCTTAGGTCCACAATAAATTCATGTGCACAATATCCGTTAGCACCGGTATATAAAATTGGGTAAAACTTTTCCAGCTTTGCCTTCATATAATTTGCATTCAAGATTGCATACTCTGTAGATTTTTTTACGCCTTCTTTACCCAGCATTTTAATATATGCATAACTAATAAGTAAAATACTGGCACTGCCATAAGGGGCAGCGCTTACTGCGTGTATGTTGGTGTCGGTTGATTTTAAAGTATCATTTACATTATGCCCCGGAAGAAAAGGTTTAAGTTTATTGTTTACACAAATTGGCCCAACGCCCGGCCCACCACCACCATGAGGGATGGCAAATGTTTTGTGAAGATTTAAATGGCAAACATCGGCACCAATAATACCCGGACTTGTTAGCCCAACCTGTGCGTTCATATTAGCGCCATCCATATAAACCAAACCGCCATTATCATGAATAATTTTGCAGATTTTTTTTATACCTACTTCAAATACACCGTAAGTGCTTGGGTAAGTAACCATAAAAGCAGATAAATTGTCTTTATGTTCTGTGGCTTTTAATTGCAGGTCTTCAACATCTATATAGCCTTTGTCGTCGCTTTTTACAACCACCACTTTCATACCAGCCATAATTGCACTGGCAGGATTAGTGCCGTGTGCAGAAATAGGTATCAGCACAATATTTCTATGACTCTCATTCCTTGAGGCGTGATACGCCCTGATGGTTAATAATCCTGCATATTCGCCCTGGGCACCACTATTAGGCTGCAATGAGCAGGCAGTAAAACCGGTTATTTTACTTAAATAATCTTCCAATTTGCTAATCATGTATTGATAACCCTTTGTTTGCGACGCAGGGGCAAATGGATGAATTGAACTGAACTCGGGCCAACTAACTGGTATTAGTTCTGTAGCTGCATTCAGTTTCATAGTGCAACTTCCTAAACTAATCATGGATGTATTTAAACTCAGGTCTTTATTCTCCAGTGATTTAATGTAACGCATCATTTCACTTTCACTTCTATGCGTATTAAATACAGGGTGAGATAAATAAGCTGACGTTCTTTTGCCAAACAAGGCATCGGCCTCATCAAAAAATAAGACTAACTTTTGTGAAGTAGCAGCTTCAAAAACTGATCTCAGATTTTTTTCAGTTTCACCAATGTAATTGCTGGCCACTTCATCAATCGACATGCTTATTGTGCCATTGCTATGATAATGAAAGTTTGCTTTATTTTTCTCTGCTGATTTTTTAAATGCACTGATATCTGAAACTTCAAAAGTTATCGTGTCAAAATATTCCTGCGTTAAAACTTTTACGCCAATGGCTTGCAGTCCTTTTGCAATTGCTGCGGTTAAAACATGAATCCGCTGAGCAATCTTTTTCAAACCGTCTGGGCCATGGTAAACGGCATACATAGCCGCCATATTTGCCAGCAAAGCCTGTGCAGTACAAATATTGGATGTTGCTTTTTCTCTTTTGATATGCTGCTCCCTAGTTTGTAAAGCCATGCGTAATGCACGATTATTCTGTGCATCAATGCTTACGCCAATGATACGGCCGGGAATACCACGTTTAAATTCATCCCTTGTTGCAAAGAATGCAGCGTGTGGGCCACCATAACCTAATGGAACACCGAAGCGCTGTGCAGAGCCAACAGCAACATCGGCACCCAATTCGCCGGGAGGTGTTAGTAAAGTAAGCGCAAGCAAATCGGTAGCCATTACCACATAACCGTTAACGGCATGAACCTTATTGATAAAATCACGGTGATCTTCTACTGAACCAACGCTATTCGGATATTGAACAATGGCGCCAAAAAAGGATTCGTCGAGAGCAGCTGTTTTATAATCACCATAAACCAATTCAATATTAATTGGAGTTGCCCTAGTAAGAAGTACTTCTTTTGTTTGAGCAAAAATATTATTGTCAACAAAAAATTTAGGAGAGGAAATTTCGTCGCCTTTGTTTTTATGGTGAAACAACATGGCCATCGCTTCAGCAGCAGCCGTGGCTTCATCAAGCAAACTTGCATTCGCTAATTCCAAACCGGTTAAATCGCAAACCATGGTTTGGTAGTTGAGTAAACTTTCTAAACGTCCCTGCGATATCTCTGCCTGATAAGGTGTGTATTGAGTATACCATCCCGGGTTTTCAAAAACATTACGTAAAATAACGCTGGGCGTAATAGTATTGTAATATCCCTGGCCGATGTATGTTTTGAAAACTTTGTTTCTGGCTGCTATCTTTTTTAACTCATCTAAGTATTCAAATTCTGTTTGTGCAACAGGAAGTTTTAAGGGTTTTGTCGCACGGATGGGTGGTGGGACAGTTTTATCGATTAATTCATCCAGATTATCAACTCCAATGATTTTAAGCATTTCGTTGGTTTCTTCTTCATTTGGGCCAATGTGACGGCCAGCAAATTCGTACTGTTGTTGTTCAAAAAGATTCATATCTAATTAGGGATTTCTTAATGTTATAGTGCCGCAAATTTACGATAACCTAACAAGAATTTATGCTGATAAGTTCGCTACTTTTGATCTGTGGAAAATTGGGGGATATATAGAGTCTAAAACTTAAGAAAATGGAAGAAGAACTTTTACAAAACTGGGAGAAAAAATCGACCGATCATCAGAAGCAGTATAAGCAATTCCTGCATCGTGCCGATAAGAATAAAGTGCTGAAAGCCCTGCCTGATCTACATGAGGAGGCATTCGAAAAGATAGATTGTCTGCAATGTGCCAATTGTTGCAAAAGTTTTTCGCCGCGGTTTAAAAC
>JBBKXU010000420.1:0-3263 GCA_037969645.1 Ferruginibacter sp.
CCCTAGTTTTACCCTGTAAAAACAATTGTAAGTATAATTGTTTTTGCTAAGTTATCCAATTTTATCAAAGACCGTGTTTTAGATGTATTAATAGTCTAAAAAAAACTCCATTACCATAAAACTAACCTGTTTTAAAATCCTTTATAATTAGGTTTATCCCGTGATCAACTGTGTAGCATAATGATGCACTTTATTAAAGAAATATAAGCACAAATTTATGGTTTTCTTAAAACTTAGGGCTAAGTTGCGCAACGTTTGAAGTATTCTGTTATCCTGTGCAAATTCCCAAATCCAACCGTTTTTAATTAAACGTAACGCTGTTAAGAAAACCAACAATTCTTTTTTATTTGAGGATCATCCATTTTGGTATATCAATATACTGATAAACGGGGGGTTTAACGTTAAACAACAAGCATGAGAAAAATTTACTTACTGTTATTATCGGCATTTTTATTTACTGCAAACAGTTTTGCACAGATAGCTGTAACTGTATCGGGTACTGGGGTAACCACACCAGCCCTTGCCCCGTCGTATGCAAGTTTGGCCCTTGCCTTAATCGATTTGAATGCGGTAACGGCATACACTACACCAGGAGCCATTGTGTTTACCTGTGCAGCAGGCACCAATGAAACAGCTCCACCAACCGGACTGGTAATAGGAAGTGCAACCTTAAATCCTTTATTAAATGCTACTAACTCGGTAGCCATAATAAAAGCAGCAGGCGCCGCCACTGTGGTAAATGCAGGAGTTGGTACAGCCACACCGACAAGTGCTGCGCCCGATGGTATCATCAGTATAAGAGGTGCAGATCATATAACGATTGACGGGTTAACCCTTACCGATGGCAATACCACTAACCCGGCTACCATGGAATTTGGCATCGGTTTGTTTAAAGCCAGTGCCGGTGATGGTTGTAATAACAATACTATTCAAAACTGCATTTTCAATATGCAGCGGGTAAATAATGCCAACAGTACGGCACCCATGATTGAAGGGTCAGTAGCTATACTGGTGATCAACTCCACCGCTACTGCTGCCATCACGAGTTTAACACCTACCAATGGCGGCACTCTGGCTACCAATGGTACCAATTCGGGAAACCGGTTTTATGCAAATAGTATAAATAATGGCAATTATGGTATCGGCTTATCTGGCTTTGCTGCTACCCTTGGTGTAGGACCTGCACCAACAGCAACAACTTTTTTAGGGGATTTGAATAATGATATTGGCGGTGTTGCTTTGGCAACCGGTAATACCATTTTAAATTTTGGCGGAGCAGCCGCAGCAACCAATCCTGCTGCCGGTATCCGTGCTAATAACCAATGGGGGGTTAATATTTCATATAATACCATCAATAATAATAACGGCAGCGGGGTAAACCATATTACTACGCTAAGGGGGATATACGGACAGGCCGGCACCAGCGCCAGCGCAAATATCAACAATAATACCATTACCATAAAAGCAGGGGGTACCACTTCAAATGCCATCGGTATTGATAATGTGATTGGCACTACTGCGGCAGCCAATACCATTAACCTGAACAACAATGATGTTACCGGAGATTATTTAACTGCCACAACAGGATTGTTTTATGGTGTATGGAATTCGGCAACAGCGGCAACAGTTAATATGAATGGCAATAATGTTCATGATTTCAGTTACAGTAATGCTGCATTGGCTGGCAGCGGAGTTATCTATCCTGTTTATAATTCAGTTGCCGTGGCTATGGTAACAGCCGATAATAATACGATCAGTAATATCAGCAGAACCGGAACAACAGGAGGTACAACTATTGGTATTTTTCTTACGGCAGGAGCAGCCGGCAATACGCAAAATGTACGGAACAATACCATCAATAACATGACTATTGATGGAACGGGTACAGCAAGTACATTGTATGGTATTCAAACGTCTACCGCTACGGTGGTTTGTAATAATAATACCGTCAGTAACCTCAGTTGTATAAAAACTACCGGTACCGGTGTATTGTATGGGATTTTCAATATTGCATCTGCAACTGTTGAATCGTATAATGATAATACCATTTTCAATATCAGTCATCTGGGAACCGGAATCACTTACGGTCTTTATATATTTACTACTACAGGTACCAGAACCATGGCCAGGAACCTGATCCATACCATCAGTTCTGCCGGTACCACCGTTGCCGGTTTAAACTCTATTTCCAGTTCACCCAATATTTTCAATAATAAGATCTATAATATTTTCAGTACATCAACCGGTGCACCAATAGTATCGGGGATGATCCTTGGAACGTTGGGAACTACAGGTGCATTTAACGTTTATAATAACCTCATTGGTGATATCCGTGCCGTTAGTGCAAACAGCACCGGTCCAACAGCACCATCAGTAAGAGGTATTAATATCACTACTACGACCGCTAGCTCAACCATCAACTTATCTTTCAATTCCGTTTACCTGAATGCCGGTTCAACCGGAACCAATTTTTCCACCGCAGCTTTATTTGTAACCGCCAGTGCTACCAGCACTACGGCTGCACTTACTATGCGGAATAATATATTGGTAAACCTGTCGTCGTTCAACGGAACCGGACTTGCTGTGGCTTACCAGCGTTCGCTCACCAACCTGGAGAATTATACAACAACCTCCAATAACAACCTGTTTTTTGCCGGTACATCAGGTGCTGGTCGCCTGATTTTTTACGACGGCACTAACAGCGATCTAACGCTAGCCGCATTTAAAATCAGGGTGTCTACAAGGGAAACGTTTTCTGTAACCGAAAACCCGCCTTTCTTAAGTACTACCGGATCATCAGCACAGTTTCTGCATATCAATACTACTATTGCCACTCAGATTGAAAGCGGTGGTACTACCGTTACGGGAATAACTACCGACTATGATGGCGATACCCGAAATGTTACTACACCCGATATTGGGGCCGATGAATTTGCCGGAATTGGAGCAGATTTTAATCCGCCGGCAATTTCTTATACAGCAATGGGAAATACGTCCTGTTTAACAGACCGGACTTTAAGCGCCGTAACGATAACAGATGCCAGTGGTGTAAATATCACGCCGGGTACAAGACCCCGCTTGTATTTTAGAAAGAATACAAACTTTAATGAATTTAACGACAACACTAATGCTACCGACGGTTGGAAATATGTTGAAGCCACTGGTGTTGGTGGGTCTCCTTTTAGCTTCACCACCAACTACAGTCTGTTAAATCTCGGTGCACCAGTTTTAGGTGATGTACTACAGTATTTTGTGGTTGCTCA
>JBBKXU010000421.1:0-4078 GCA_037969645.1 Ferruginibacter sp.
GACTGGTTTGCTTTATCATGGTTGGGATGAAAGCAAAGAACAAAAGTGGGCAAACAAAACAACAGGGCAATCACCCAATTTTTGGGGTCGTAGCCTTGGTTGGTTTGGTATGGCATTGGTTGATGTGTTGGATCATTTTCCGGAAGCACATCCAAAAAGAGCAGAATTGATCTCTATTCTTCACAGGCTTGCCATTGCTGTGAGAAAAGTGCAGGATACTAAAACAGGTTTGTGGTATGATGTTCCGAATATGCCCAATGAAAAAAGGAATTACCTGGAGGCATCTGCTTCCAGCATGCTGGCTTACACTTTTGCAAAGGGTGCAAGAAAAGGTTACCTGCCGGAAGCATATTTATTTCATGCCAGGCAAGCATACAAAGGAATAATAAATCAGTTTATTGAAACAGATGCAAACGGGCAGGTGAATTTAAAAGGCACCGTTTCCGTTTCCGGGTTGGGTGGCAAACCTTATCGTGACGGAAGTTTTGATTATTATATGAGTGAGCCCGTTGTGGTTAACGATCCTAAAGGCATGGGCGCATTTATTTTAGCCAGTGTGGAAATGGAAATGGCTGCATTACCAAAACCGGGTAAAGGTAAGAACGTGGTGATGGATAATTATTTTAACAATGAATGGCGCAAGAACGGCCTTGGTGTAAATACCCGCCGTCACTATACCTGGGATGAAATGGAAAATGGTGGATTCAGTTTGTTCGGAAATATCTGGCAGGCATACGGCGCAAAGCTGGGTGGCCTGGAAACTGCACCAACAAAAGAGAAATTAAAAAATGCTTCTGTATATATCATCGTTGATCCCGATGGATACAAAGACACAAAGAATCCAAATTACATGGATGAAAAATCAGCGGTTGAAATTTGTGATTGGGTGAAACAGGGAGGTGTACTGTTATTGATGACCAACGATACCGCCAATTGTGATTTAAAGCATTTTAATACACTGTCAGATAAATTCGGAATTCATTTTTCTGATAAGGGTAGAAACATGGTTAAGAACAATGAGTTTGAAACCGGTGCCATTTATAATAATACCGGCAATGCGGTTTTCAGGCAAACAAAAAAAATGTATTTAAAGGAGATAAGTGTAATGGAGTTGAAACCGCCGGCAACATCGGTGATAACACAGGGTGGAGATGTGATCTTCGCCATGGCTAAATATGGCAAGGGTACTGTGTTTGCAGTTGGCGACCCCTGGATATATAATGAGTATTTAGATGGAAGAAAGATTCCGGCGGAATACGAAAATTTTACTGCGGCCAATGAACTGGTGCAGTGGTTATTAAAGCAAACTAAAAAATAATGGTTCGGCTTAAAAAAATATTACTGTTTGTATCTGCAATATTTTTTGCAGGCGGAATGCTGTTTGCTCAAAAACAAATAACAGTTTCACTGGATGGCAAGTCTGATTTTAAATCTATCCAGGAAGCTATCAACAGTTTACCTGCTGATGCAAAAGAGCAGCGGATTATTTTAATAAAGAACGGTACATACAATGAGAAACTTTTCCTCGACAAGAACTTTATTACCTTAAAAGGAGAGGATCCAAAGAAAACAATCATTTCTATTTCTTTGGCGAGAGACGAATGGCGTTGTGATAATGCAGATGACTATGGCACGGCTACTATCAACTTAAAGGGAAGCGATATCACGCTTGAAAATTTGTCCTTCATCAACAGCTTTGGAAAAGATAATTCAAAAGATAAAACTGTAAACTGTGCTGCGGAAGAGTCTAAAACAAAAACCATCAGGCCAAATAGTCACCAGATGGCACTTCGTTCATTTGCAACAACCAGACTGATCGTTAAGAATAGCATTTTCCGTGCTTATGGTGGTGATACCGTAAGCCCGTGGAATACAGAAGATGGCATGTTTTATTTTAAAGATTGCATTATGGAAGGCGGTGTGGATTTTTATTGTCCACGAGGATGGGCCTACGCAGAGAATTGCACTTTTATTTGTCATAACAAAGAAGCCGCCATCTGGCATGATGGCAGTAAATACGAAAGTTCGAAAACTGTTTTGGTGAATTGCAAATTCACCGGAGACGAAGGGTATAAATTGGGGCGCTATCACCGGGATGCACAGTTCTATCTTATCAACTGCAGCTTTGATAAAAATATGGCTGATGCAGATATTTATCAGCGTGAAGCCAATCCCCCTAATGTTATACAATGGGGTAAACGTGTATATTATTACAACTGTAAAAAAGCCGGAGGAAATTATGCATGGTTCGCTGATAATTTACCCGCCGGTATGAGTGTAAATGATATCTCCGCGTTCTGGACCTATGATTATAAATGGAATCCCCAAAATGAATCGGTAGCAAATAGAGTTAACCAAAACAGCAAAAACAGATCCCCGGTAACTGTTGCTTCTAAAGATCCGGTTGCTGAGAATATGCTGCTTTATCAACGTGCTAACGGTGGATGGCCAAAGCAATTTCAGGCTGGCAAGAAAGTGGATTATAAAAGAGAGCTTACAGCAGAGGATAAAATAGAATTAGTTGCCGGCTATACATCAGGCATTGATGCAACCATTGATAACGAAGCGACCACCCAAGAAATAAGACACCTGGCGAAATCCTATAAACAGACAAAAAATGAAAATTATCTGAGGGCTGCCAAAAAGGGAATTGAGTATTTGTTGAATGCACAATATGCCAATGGCGGCTGGCCGCAGTTTTTCCCCGACTTCAGCAGTTACCGCAGCCAGATCACCTATAACGATAATGCCATAGTGAATGTACTGAACCTGTTGTATGATGCTGTGCATAAAAAAAATGATCTTGATATTTTTGATGAAGTTATGACTAACAGGTGTGTTGATGCCATTGTAAGAGGCGTACAATGTATTTTAAAAACACAACTGAAACAAAATGGTAAATTGACAGCCTGGTGTGCCCAATACAATGCAAAGACTCTGCAGCCCGAAATGGCCCGCAAGTTTGAGCTGGTTTCTCTGAGCGGAAGTGAATCTGTAGGCATTGTTAGGTTTCTAATGCGGATAGATAAACCTGCTCCTGCGGTCGTTGAATCTGTTAGAGCCGCAGTTGAATGGTTTCAAAAAGTGAAAATACCGGGTTATAAATATGTTGATATTGCGGCTCCCGGAGAAAAAAGCGGAAAGGACAGGGTGCTGCTGGCAGATAGTGCCGGTATTGTTTGGGCAAGATTTTACGATGTTGAAACCAACGAATCATTTTTTACCGGCAGGGACAGTCAGAAACATAAATCAATTGCCGTAGTGGAGAATGAAAGAAGGATTGGCTATGCCTGGTATGGTACCTGGCCTTTAAAATTATTGAATAAAGAATACCCCGAATGGAAGTTAAAATGGGGAATAAAAAATTAAAATATCAAATCACATTATCAAAGATTTTTTATGTGGCTATCAAAATTTAATTTAAAGAATATTCAGGCTGAAAAAGTGCAGTTGCCTGATTTAGCGTTGCTGGAATTACCAGAAAAGGTTTTACAATTTGGTACGGGTGTGCTGCTGCGTGGCCTGCCCGATTATTTTATTGACAAGGCAAATAAGCAGGGCATATTCAACGGCAGGATTGTGGTTGTGAAATCAACTGATGGCGGCGATGCAACAGCATTTGAAAAGCAGGACGGGCTGTACACGATTTGTGTACGTGGTATAGAAGCCGGCGTTAAGCAGGAAGAAAATATTGTCTGCTCCTCCATCAGCCGGGTGTTATCTGCAAAAAGCGAATGGAATAAAATACTGGAATGTGCACATAATCCACAGATGAAAGTTATTATTTCGAACACCACCGAGGTCGGGATTGAATTGGTGCAGGATGATATAAAAAGATATCCGCCGGTTTCTTATCCGGGCAAGTTGTTGGCGTTTTTATACGAGCGTTTTAAGGCTTTCGAAGGCAGTAAACAATCGGGCTTTGTTATCGTACCCACCGAATTGATTGTAGACAACGGAAAAAAGCTGGAATCAATTGTTACTGAACTCGCTCATTTAAACGGACTGGAAGAATCTTTTATCGACTGGTTGGAAAACTGCAACTCATTCTGTAATTCGTTGGTTGACAGAATAGTTC
>JBBKXU010000422.1:0-2687 GCA_037969645.1 Ferruginibacter sp.
ATAAGGAAAATCAGTGGCCAGCATCAGTAAGAGATCGCAATTCATCACAGCATTATAACCCGATGGATTTCCAATGAGTCCTGTTAAACCCACTACGTTTATGGTGTCGTGATCAAAAATATCAGATGCTTTTAGGGTGTGCGTAATTGGGGCGTTGAGCATTCTTGAAAGTTGCAGGACCTCTTCGCGCGAATTGCGGCAACCACAACCTGCCAGTATCGTGATTTTTTTAGAGTCACTGATCGCTTCAGCCGCTTTCACTATCAATGAATCTCCGGGAACCAGTGTTGAATCCGATGGAGATATTTGATAAATAAATTCATCGCCCTCTGAATTCATTTCGGCAATATCCGCAGGTAGTTCTATTCGACATACAGTTCTTTTAGCAAGCGCAATTTTTACAGCTCGTTGAATAATCCTTGGTGCTTGCTCTGGAGAGCGTATAACTGCTTGGTAATCGCACACATCGTCAAACATCTTTTGCAGATCAACCTCTTGAAAATAGCTTGTTCCCATTTTTTTAAGGGGCACTTGTCCAGTAATTGCAATAACCGGGGTTCGCTCTTTTCTTGCATTGTACAATCCATTGATTAGGTGCAGTGCTCCCGGACCGGTTGTTCCGGCACATACACCGATGGTATTGCCTAATTCGCCCTGGGCAAAAGCAGCAAAAGAAGCATTTCCTTCATGTTTCACACCAATCCATTCCACTTGATCTTGTTCTTCGATAGCCTTCACAAAAAAATTAAGTGCATCTCCTGTTACTCCGAAAATATGTTTCACACCCACATCTGCAAGTATGTCTAATAATTGTTTCGCTACATTTTTTGCCATAGTTTTCTTTTAATTAGTTGCCACGATTTTGTCTGAATAAGCGGATAAGACTATTGGGGGATATAAAGTATTGTAAGATTTTATTTCGCCATTCACCTTTTTGCAGATAAAATTTCTATTGAGTTGATGAATTTCTGTACACCCCGCTGCCGCGAAAAGAGACAAAAAGTCATCCATCGTTTGTTCCTGATAATTTTTTACACGTTTCCATTTTTCAGCAACCACCAATCCGCGCATTAAGGATGGTTTATGGGTGGTTATACCAGTTGGGCATTCATTGGTATCGCAGCGCAATGCCTGAATACAACCCAACGCAAGCATCATTCCCCTTGCCGAATTACATACATCCGCGCCAATGCACAGCGCTTTAAAAATGTCAAAGGCGGTAAAAATTTTGGTAGCCGTAACGATTTTAATATCCTTCTTAAGATTGAAACCATTCAAAGTGTCCACTACAAAAATGAGCGCGTTTTCCCAAGGCATTCCAACATAATTGGAAAAATCTATAGGCGCTGCACCCGTGCCTCCTTCAGCACCGTCAACCGTTATGAAATCAGGTTTTATGCCACTCTCCACCATTTTTTCGCAGATTTCCATGAACTCTTTCTTGCTGCCAATTGCCAATTTAAAGCCGATGGGTTTTCCTCCCGAGAGATGGCGCAGTTGCTGCACAAAATTTAACAAGCCCTGTGCATCGCTGAAAGCATTATGCCCCGGTGGAGACAATACAATAGTATGAGGTTCAACGCCTCTAATTCTGGCTATTTCTTCATTGTTTTTTGCAGCAGGTAATACACCTCCATGACCAGGTTTTGCTCCTTGCGATAATTTAATTTCAATCATTTTCACGGCAGGTATAGCCGCGTCTTCTTTAAATTTTTCTGGAGAGAAATGACCATCCGCAGTTCTGCAACCAAAATATCCGGTGCCTATTTCATAAACTAAATCACCTCCTTTTAAATGGTAATCAGAAATGCCACCTTCACCTGTATTGTGAAAAAAATCACCTGCTTTAGCACCAAGGTTGAGTGCCATAACAGCATTCTTACCCAAGGCACCGAAACTCATGGCGGAAATATTAAAAAGGCTGGCCAAATAAGGTTGTTTACAATCGCGTCCACCAATTACTATTCGGGGATATTTTTCAAGTTTGGCAGCGGGGTAAATGCTGTGTTGCATCCATTTAAAATTTTCTTTATCAACGTTGAGTTCCGTGCCAAACGGGTGGGTTTTATTTTGGAGCTTTGCCCGTTCATAGATGTATGCTCTGTGATTCCTGTCAATAGGCTTTCCATCCGTATTGGATTCAACAAAATACTGATGCAGTTCCGGACCGATAAGCTCAAGCAAATAACGCATATGACCCAACAGAGGAAAGTTTCTTAAGATGGCATGTTTTTTTTGAAAAATATCATACATCCCAATGCTAAACAATAGTACCGCCATCCCACTAAAACCATACAGCGGCCAAACTATGGTGCAGACAATTAAGGTTATAATAATTAAGATGATAAACGAAAATAAAATGGCTTTTCTCATAAATTAATAGATTAGGCGTACTGTAATAAATGTATGTTTAGATTTCCATAGCATTCTATTTTAATAAAAATTTTGCATTATTCCCAAACTTTTATTCGTTTTTGATATTGAGTTCTCCCCTATTTCTTCCAGCCCTGTTAATGCACGGATGGCGTCAATGGTCTCTGGTACTACTATTGCCTGATTGTCAACCACATAAGCATAAAATAATTCGTCATTTACTACAGTAAGCATGTCTTTCCACAAAGCCACTTCATACATATCACCATAAGGGCGACCCAGTGTCAGCATCAATTCTTTAATGGTATTATTGG
>JBBKXU010000423.1:0-14644 GCA_037969645.1 Ferruginibacter sp.
ATTTTATTGCTATGACAAAGTTTAAATATGAAGAGATTACAAAAAAGATAATTGGGGCAGCGATGAAAGTTCATGCTGCTTTGGGGAATGGTTTTCAGGAAGTGATTTATCAAAGAGCATTAGAGATTGAATTATCTAAGTGGGAACTCGGATTTGAAAGAGCATTTGTGATGCCGATATTTTATGATGGTCAACAGATAGGTGAAAGGAGAGTGGACTTTTTTGTTGAAGGTTTGATCTCTGTAGAATTAAATGCATTGACAGAATTACTTCCAGTTCATTTTGCGCAGGCAAGAAATTATTTAGAAGCGTATAATTTGGAAGTTGGATTGTTGCTGAATTTCGGAACTGGTTCTCTGGAATTTAAACGGCTTGAGAATCCGAAATACGATCCAAACCAAGAATCCAATAAATCCATTTAATCCACCAAAATCCTCGTTCAGACAATGAGAAAAATTGAAATACAAACAACCTCCCAAAAAATGCTTGCCGATGTGTACACACCGGTTGGTATTTATTTAAGATTGAGGGACAGGTTTCGTGATACCATCTTACTTGAGAGCACAGATTTTCATGCAGGTGAAAACAGTTATTCTTTTATAGGGATAAATGCAGTGGCAGGTATAGAGATCAGCAATCCTTCGGCCATTGAATTTAAACTGCCCGGACAAAATGCCGAGCGGATAAAGTTAGATGCCTCAGCCAATGTGCCTCAACTGCTTTGGGATTTTATGCAACGATTTGAAGTTAAGGAAGCAGCTGCAGGTCCGGTAAATGTGGCGCAGGGTTTGTTTGGATATACAAGTTTTGATGCGGTGCATTTTTTTGATAATATTAAGACGACTGACCACGGACTACTGACCACGGAAATACCGTTGATGCGTTACCGCCTTTACCAGTACGTTATTGCCATTAATCATTTTAAAGATGAATTATTCATCTGCGAAAATCATTTTAATGGAATTGAAAGTGAAGTTGATGTTATTGAGAGTTTGATAAAGAGTAAGGATGTGCCTAGGTTTCCGTTTAAAAGTACAGGAGATGAAAAGTCGAATATAACTGACGCAGCCTATATTGAAATGGTGAAGAAAGGTGTATCCAGTTGTCATAGGGGCGATGTGTTTCAGATTGTGCTGAGCAGGAGATTTGAGCAGAAATTTATCGGCGATGAATTCAATGTGTACCGTGCACTGCGTAGCATCAACCCAAGTCCTTATTTATTTTATTTTGATTACGGAGATTACAAACTGATGGGTTCTTCACCCGAAAGCCAGCTGATCGTTGATAAAGGAAAAGCAATTGTACATCCCATAGCCGGAACGTTTAAAAGAACTGGCGATGATGAGGAAGATAAGGCGCTGGCCATTAACCTAGAAAATGATGAAAAGGAAAATGCTGAACATGTAATGCTGGTTGACTTGGCAAGAAATGACTTGAGCAGAATGTGCAGCGAAGTGGAAGTGAGCCAGTACAAAAAAATACATTACTACAGTCATGTTATTCATTTGGTAAGTGAGGTAACGGGTAAGGTAGGGCCGGAAGCAAATCCGTTTAAATTGCTAGCAACAACTTTTCCAGCGGGTACACTAAGCGGGGCTCCGAAAATAAGGGCTATGCAATTGATCAATGATTATGAAACTACAGCCCGCAGTTATTATGGTGGCGCTATTGGTTTTATAGGGTTTGATAATTCAGTAAATCATGCGATAATGATACGGACTTTTTTAACCAAGAATAATACATTGATTTATCAGGCAGGTGCAGGAGTTGTTGCAGCAAGCAATCCTGAGAGTGAATTGCAGGAAGTTAATAATAAATTGAATGCTTTAAAACAAGCCATCGTCCTGGCTGAAAATATTTAATAATGAAAATACTCGTTTTTGATAATTACGATTCGTTTACTTACAACCTTGTTCATCTTGTAGAGAAAATAACTGGAGAGAAAGTTGATGTGTACAGAAATGATCAGATTGCTTTGGCAGATGTAGCTGCTTATGATAAAATTATTTTATCGCCCGGCCCCGGCATTCCAGAGGAGGCTGGTTTGTTGTTGCCGTTGATAAAAGAATATGCGGCAACCAAATCTATATTGGGCGTATGTTTAGGTCATCAGGCCATTGCAGAGGCTTTTGGAGGAACGTTGACAAACTTAAGCACAGTTTATCATGGAGTGGCTACGCCGATAAAAATTTTAAAAACAAAATCGCAGGTATTAAGCGGGTTGCCTGCCGAGATAGAAGTGGGACGATACCATAGCTGGATAGTTAATGAAAGTGATTTTCCGGAGGTTTTGGAAATTACTGCGAAAGATGAGAATGGATACATCATGGGATTGCAGCATAAAGAATTAGATGTGCAGGGAGTTCAGTTTCATCCGGAGAGTGTGTTGACGCCAAATGGGGAAAAAATGATGAGGAATTGGCTCAACCTGAAGGTGGAACCATAGGGAAGAAGCCAGCAACGATGATGTTTTCTGTTTTGAATTTAGAAGAATGAATTATTATATAATTAAGTAACAATTTAAGTTCCCCTTTAGGGGACAGGGGTATGAAAAAGATTTTAAACTATTTATTCGAACATAAAAGCCTGACAAAAGATCAAGCTAAAGAAGTATTGCATAATATTTCTAAGAATGTGTACAGCGACGCCGAGATAGCTGCTTTTATTACTGTGTATTTAATGCGCAGTATAACTATTGAAGAACTGCAGGGTTTCCGTGAAGCATTGATAGAACTTTGTGTGCCGGTTGATTTGAACGGTCAGGATGTAATTGATATTGTGGGTACAGGTGGTGATGGAAAAAACACTTTCAATATTTCGACATTAAGTTGTTTTATTGTTGCAGGTACGGGTACTAAGGTAGCCAAGCATGGTAATTATGGAGCATCGTCCATTAGTGGCAGCAGCAACGTTATGGAGCAGTTGGGCTATACGTTTAAAAATAATAGTGATGCATTGAAGAAGGAACTGGATGAAGCGAATATTTGTTTCTTGCATGCTCCTATGTTTCATCCTGCTTTAAAAGTTGTGGGGCCAATAAGAAAAAATCTGGGAGTTCGAACGTTTTTTAATATGCTTGGGCCAATGGTTAATCCTGCCTCACCAAAATATCAGTTAGTGGGCGTTTATAATTTAGAGATGGCAAGAATATATAATTATTTATTGCAGCAGGGAAACAGTGCATTTACGATTATTTATAGTCTGGATGGCTATGATGAGATTTCGCTTACAGGTGATACTAAAGTGATTACAAATGAAGGAGAAAAAATTTATAGTGCTGAAGATTTGGGAAAACGTACCGTAAGTCCGATGGATATACATGGAGGTAATTCAGTTGAAGAAGCTGCGAAAATATTTCAAACCATATTAAAAGGAGAAGGGAGCTGGGCGCAGAATGCAGTTGTGTTGGCAAACTCGGCAATGGCGTTACAATGTACAGGTAAATTCAAATCATATGATGCATGTTATCAGATGGCTGTAGAAAGTTTAGAGAGCGGCAAAGCATATCAATCTTTACAAAAACTTATTGCAACAACATGATAAATATTTTAGAAAATATTGTTGCCGCGAAAAAGATTGAGGTAGAAGATAAAAAGTCTTTTGCTGATCTGGATTGGTACAAGCATTTTTCAACAGACTTCGATAGAAAATGCTTTTCTCTTAAAGAAAATCTCATGTGCGAAAATAGCACGGGCATCATTGCAGAATTTAAAAGAAGGTCGCCTTCTAAAGGTTGGTTTAAAACAGCAGATTATTCTGCTCCGGCAATTGTTATGTGCTACGAACAGTATGGGGCTGCCGGTGCTTCAATATTAACCGACACTGACTTTTTTGGAGGAGATTTACCTGATATTACTGTGTGCAGGGCTGTCAGCAATCTCCCGATTTTGCGGAAAGACTTTATTATTGATGAGATTCAGATACTGGAAGGCAAGGCTTACGGAGCCGATGTGATTTTATTGATTGCGGCAATATTGACGCCCGAAAGAGTGGAAGCATTGGCCATTGAAGCAAAAAAATATGGGCTGGAAGTGTTGCTGGAACTGCATGAAGAGGCGGAATTGGGACATATTTGCGATGCAGTGGATATGATTGGCATAAATAACCGAAATTTGAAAACTTTTGAGGTTGATATCAATCATTCTATAAAGCTTTCGAAACAGTTACCGGCAGACAAAATAAAAATTGCCGAAAGTGGAATTGATGATATAGAAACTATCAAGGTATTTAAAGATGCTGGGTTTAAGGGGTTTTTGATAGGTGAAAAATTTATGAAAGAACCGCATCCCGGTGAGGCGTTTGAACAATTTGTACAACAATTAAAACAAGGATAAATATGAACACGAAAGTTTGCGGCATAACGCAATTAAAACAGTTACAACAGTTAGATGGTTTGGACATTGATTTTGCAGGATTAATATTTTATAAAGATTCGCCACGTTATGTGGGAGATAAAATAAAAAAGGAAGATTTAAAAAATTCTGACTTCGATTTAAAGAAAGTAGGGGTTTTTGTAAATGCCGATTACGATGAAATTATGCAGGTAGTGGAAGATTATGGACTGGATGTGGTTCAGTTGCATGGTGACGAAAGTCCCGAGCTTTGCGAAGAATTGTCGGATGAAGTTGAAGTGATAAAGGCATTTAAAGTTGGAAAATCAAAAATGTCGATTGATGAAATGGTGGCTGATTATGATGAAGTATGCGACTACTATTTATTTGATACTGCTACTGATGAGGTAATTGGTGGCAGCGGAGAAAAATTCGATTGGAAACTTTTAAGTGATAGCAAAATTGAGAAACCTTTCTTTTTAAGCGGAGGAATTGGTGTTGATGATGTAAAAAAAGTAAAAGCATTCAAACATCTTGATTATTATGCGGTTGATGTTAATAGCAAGTTAGAGAAAGAGCCGGGCGTGAAGGATATGGCATTGGTATTGCAATTCAGGCAGGGATTAAAGTAACCCTCATCTATCTTCTCCCCAAGGGGAGAAGAAAATCTGGAAGATTTTAGCGAAGATGGTATTTGAAAAAGTAAAATGATGGAAACAGAAGAGAGGCAAAAAGCCCCGGAATATATCCCGATTGAATCGGGAGGGGTTTGGGCTGTCAACGAGCTTGGTTATTACGGCAACTTCGGCGGTGCATTCATTCCGGAGATGCTGTACCCCAATGTAAAGGAATTACAGGATAGCTATCTTAAAATAATTTACGAAGAAAGTTTTCAAAAAGAATTTCAGCAATTACTCAGGGACTATGTTGGAAGGCCAACTCCTCTTTTTTATGCAGAACGCCTCAGTGAAAAATACAATACCAATATCTTTTTAAAGAGAGAAGACCTCTGCCATACTGGGGCCCATAAGATCAACAATACCATCGGGCAAATTTTACTGGCACAAAAACTCGGTAAAAAAAGAATCATTGCAGAAACCGGTGCAGGTCAGCATGGTGTGGCCACTGCAACCGTATGTGCATTAAAAGGATTGGAGTGCATAGTCTACATGGGCGAAAAAGATATTGAACGCCAGGCACCCAATGTAGCAAGAATGAAAATGCTGGGTGCAACAGTTATACCTGCTTTAAGCGGCAGCAAAACTTTAAAAGATGCCACCAATGAAGCTATTCGTGACTGGATAAACAATCCGGTTGACACACATTACATCATCGGTTCGGTTGTTGGGCCACACCCTTATCCGGATATGGTGGCCAGGTTTCAAAGCATCATCAGTGAGGAAATAAAAAAGCAACTTTTAGTAAATACTGGTTCTGAATTACCTACACACGTTATTGCCTGTGTAGGTGGTGGTAGCAATGCAGCCGGTGCATTTTATCATTTTTTGGATGATGAACAGGTAAAGCTGATTGCAGTGGAAGCCGCTGGTTGTGGTATTGACAGCGGCATGAGTGCAGCAACAACACAGTTAGGAAAACCCGGGATTCTGCATGGCAGCAAAAGCTTGCTAATGCAAACGGCAGATGGACAGGTTGTGGAACCACACAGCATTTCAGCCGGGCTGGACTATCCGGGTATTGGCCCTCTACATGCACATTTGTATGAAAGCGGCCGTGCGGTTTTTATGAGTGCAACGGATGAGGAAGCTTTACAATCGGCTTTTGAACTGAGTAAACTCGAAGGTATTATTCCTGCTCTGGAATCGGCGCATGCTTTATTTGCATTAAACAAAATCGAATTTAATAATGAAGATGTGGTTGTTGTTTGTTTGAGTGGGAGGGGAGACAAAGACCTGGCTACATACATGAAATATTTATAATTATGAGATACGCATTTTTTATTATCAGTTGCTTCTTACTTTTTTCCTGCAGCGATTCTTTTATCAAGCATAAGTTGAAATATGAAAAGATAGGAACTTGTTCAGAAGTTCCGGAGTCAATTAAAATGCTGGCCAATATTAATGGTGTGCGGTACGAATTTTACCGTTGCTTAGATGATGGTTTTGATGGTAAGAATTATACTGTTGAGAGAAGTGGCGACAGTGTGTTTGTAAATTTTCAAAAGACGGCAACTGGTGGCCAGTCACTTTATAAATTGATATTGGATGTAGATGCAAAACCACCGTATAATCATATAATACTTGATGGCCGGCACGTAGCCATTAGAGCTACCGTAAATTAAGCATGGAAAACGGACTGACTAAATTATTTGAGATTAAGAAGACTGGCATACTTAACATGTATTGTACAGCAGGATATCCTCAGCTTAACTCCACTGCGGAAGTAATAGAAGCTTTGCAGAACAACGGTGCCGATATTATCGAACTCGGTATTCCCTACAGTGATCCCATTGCCGATGGCCCCGTAATTCAACAAAGTAATATGCAGGCTTTGGAAAATGGCATGAGCATTCCGTTGCTGTTTGAGCAGTTAAAAAATATTCAAGACAAGATTGATGTTCCAATAATCTTAATGGGCTACCTGAATCCGGTTTTACAGTTTGGTATCGAGAAGTTTTGTAAAGCTGCCGCAGAAGTTGGGGTGGCGGGTATTATTTTACCTGATTTGCCCATGTACGAATTTGAAACAATGTATAAGCCATATTTTAAAGAAAACAATCTGCATTTTATATTTCTGGTAACACCCGAAACAAGTGAAGAGCGTATCAGGCAAATTGATACCCTAAGCAGCGGATTTATTTATGCCGTCTCTTCATCGTCAACCACAGGAAATGCAAAAGCTATTGAAGATCAGGAAGACTACTTCAAAAAGCTGCAGGCGATGAAGCTAAACAATCCGGTACTTGTGGGTTTTGGTATAAAAGATAAAAATACCTTTCAAACTGCGTGCAAACACGTAAATGGAGCCATTATAGGCTCCGCCTACATTAATATGTTAAAAAATACAGCAGATATCGGCCTAACTACTAAGAAATTCATAAATACTGTTAAAGGCTAATCCCATCTGCCAAAAACTCAGTAAATTGCAACCTATAAATGATACTCATGAAAAGAATTTTCCTTTTATTTTTTCTATTTGCTGGATTTAATACGATACCTCGTTTAACTAGTGCACAAACTGCACCAAAAGCTGCCGCTAAGCAAAAGACAAAGACCCCTACAAAAACAAAGACTGCGGATGTTGAAAAGCCAGTTGCAACAGAATTCTCGATAAATGGAACTGTTACCGGCTTTGATGAAGGCACGGTGGTAGAATTATTAAACGGCCAAACCGGTGTAACAGAATTGAGTACTGTATTAAAGGCCGGCCAATTCTCTTTTAAAGGACAGATGGACAAACCCGATTTCAAGATTATACTTTTTAATAAACAACGGCCATTTATTACCGTCTTTTTAGATAACAGTAATGTTACGGTAACCGGCAATAAAGCGGACATTGAAAAAGCGAGTGTTATTGGTTCAGAGTCCCACACTGCTTTTGAACAGTTTAATAATTCTTTAGATCCTTATCAGTCAGTTTTTTCGGATACTGCGGCATATGATGCAGCCAAGAATGAAAAAGCCATGAGCCTGATTACTGATTTTGTAAGTACGCATACCGGTTCCTATATAACGCCATTGGCCATTATCAGGTATATGCAAATTGCAGATGATCTTTTAAAAACAGAAGCCTTGTATAATCTGCTTGAGCCCAAAATAAAAGGTTCGGCTATGGGCCAGTATATCGCACAACAAGTTGCAGAGGGAAAAGTAAACGGCCCCGGGTCTATGCTTGCCGATTTTTCTCAGCCCGATACTTCGGGTATGCCTGTTAGTCTTTCTTCATTGCGTGGTAAATATGTGCTGGTAGATTTTTGGGCAAGCTGGTGCGGCCCCTGCCGTCAGGAGAACCCAAGCTTAGTAGCTGCATTCAATAAATACAAGGATAAAAACTTTACTGTGCTTGGTGTTTCGCTTGATAAAGCTAAACCAGCCTGGGTTGATGCTATTAAGATGGACGGTTTAACCTGGACGCATGTGAGCGACCTGCTTGGTTGGCAGAATACTGTTGCACAGCAGTTTCAAATATTCAGCATACCACAAAACTTTTTAATAGACCCAAGTGGTAAAGTAATTGGAAAGAATTTACGTGGCGCTGCTTTGGAGAGAAAGCTTGCAAGGTTTTTGAAATAATTTTTGCTGTGGAAAGTGATAATTTATTTCAGTTGCCGCTTATATAGCTGAACGGCATTCTCCAATCCCAAATAAACCGCATCGCATATTAATGCGTGTCCAATAGATACTTCAAGTAATCCCGGAACATTAGAAGCAAAGTATTTAAGGTTTTGTAAATCCAAGTCGTGGCCGGCGTTAATACCAAGCCCAAGTTCATTGGCTTTAGCGGCAGCGGCGATAAAAGGTTTAATTCCTGATTCCTTATTCTGTAATCCAAATTCCTTTGCGTAAGATTCTGTATACAATTCTATCCTATCAGTTCCCACAGCTTTTGCACCTTCAACCATTTCAACAACCGGGTCAACAAAAATAGAAACCCGTATGCCTGCATTTTTAAAAACAGTAATTATATCTTTTAAGTAGGCCGCATGTTCAACTGTATTCCAGCCATGGTTGGATGTGAGTTGTCCAAGTGTATCAGGTACCAATGTAACCTGTGTTGGTTTATTGGCAAGTACTAAATCAACAAACTTTTGTTCGGTACAATTGCCTTCAATATTAAATTCAGTTTCTACAACTTTCTTCAATTCAAAAACATCTTCGTATCGGATATGCCGTTCATCGGGCCTGGGGTGTACGGTAATGCCATCGGCACCAAAGCGCTCAATATCAATCGCCGATTTTATAAGATCAGGATTATTGCCGCCTCGGCTGTTACGAAGGGTGGCGAGTTTGTTTATGTTTACTGAGAGTTTTGTCATGTTTGATTTATGTAGACAAATTTAATCTAAAACATTGTTTACGCAACTGTTAAAGCCCGGTAAAGTTCTATGTTTTAAGAGTGTGGTGCCTTGCGAAGTCGTGTAAAGTTTATTAACTAATGTCAAAAAAACATTCAATAATGGTTTGAAATGCTGAATTTAATTTCTATTTTGTTCGATAATCTGTTTCCCTCCGAAAATTTCCATCTTCTGTTATCACTCATTTATAACTAAACCAAAACTTAACAAACATGAAAAGAATCATTTTTGTAATTACGATTGCAGCATTTTTATTTGCCTGCAATAACGAAAAAAAGGAAGGAGCTTCCACTACCGAAGCTAAATCTGAAAAGGCGGGGGCACCAGTAGAGTTGATTATGGACAGCAACCTGGTTAACTCCGTTAAAGCGACTCAAAAAGCCTTTGAAAATAAGGATGTTGAAGCCTATACAGCAAGTATGGCTGATGATGTAAGATTTAATTGGTCAAGTGGGGATAGTCTGGTTGGCAAGCAGGCTATAAAGGATTTTTATTCCGGAAGGTTTAATGTTATTGAAACCATCAGCTTTTCCAACGATATCTTTCTGCCTGTTATGTCTCATCAAAGCCCGAATGGGGGTGTTACTGCGACAGGTAAATGGATGCTTCACTGGTATATGGTTGACGTGAAGTATAAGAATGGAAAAGCCCTCAAATTCTGGGTGCATACCGCCAGTCATTACAACAGTGCGGACAAGATTGATCAGATTGCTCAATACATCGACAGAAAGCCGCTTGACGAAGCCAGTAAATAACAAAACTAGAAAAAACAAAAAGCCCATTCACTATTTTGGTGAATGGGCTTTTTGTTCGAGATCCTTGATACGCTTATACTCATTATCTTTCCTGCATATCAGCGACAGAGCGGAATTTCAGGATGTATTAGTCAAATCCGTCTTTCACCATATCCCAAAATTCATCAAGTGCAATGATGCGGGGTTTTAAAAAACTGATAATAGATGGCCTGTCTGATTGATTTAATATGTTTACATCATTCAGTTGCTGCGAAATGCTGCTGATGGTTTTATGGTTGGTTTCAAATGTTTCTTTCCACTGCCATTCAGATTCAGATGTTGAGGTTAATATTTTTTTGAGTGATACAAATTGATTGTAGTAATGTAATCTTCTTTCGTCCTGCGGATGGGAAATTTCAATAGCAATGACAGCGCTGGTATTGTCTGCATCCATTTTAAAATGAATATGCCTGACGCCCGTTTTGTAATTGACCCAGTTAACAGGCAGTCCTGATGCGCCGGGTATTGGTTTCATATATTGCCCGAAGTTTGTCCAGAATTGAGTTTTTAATTTTGATACTTGCTCGTTGGAATACATGGGTGCAAGATAAAATATTTATGTGCTGCGTCGATAAAAGCCCAACAAAGCTTCCCAGTACAAGAGTGCGACGCCACCGCAGCCCAAAAGCACTACCACAGCCGGGCCCAAAATAAAAAATCCCACCTGCCAAAGGCAGATGGGACTATATCAATTTCAAAAGGGATATTAATATCTGTAATGATCTACTTTGTAAGGTCCTTCTTTTGGAATACCTAAGTAAGCAGATTGCTCAGTAGTTAATTCATCTAACACCACACCAATTTTTGCAAGGTGTAAACGTGCTACTTTCTCATCCAAATGCTTTGGTAAAACGTAAACTTTGTTTTCGTAATTGTCGGTATTAACCCACAACTCTAGCTGAGCAAGTACCTGGTTTGTAAATGAATTACTCATTACAAAACTTGGGTGACCAGTTGCACAACCTAAATTAACCAAACGTCCTTCGGCCAAAACGATTACGTCTTTTCCTTCAATGGTATATAAGTCAACCTGTGGCTTAATGGTGTTTTTGGTATTACCGTAGTTATTGTTTAACCAGGCCATATCAATTTCAATATCAAAGTGACCGATATTACAAACGATTGCTTTATCCTTCATTGAACGGAAATGCTTTTCGGTAATCAAATCTCTGCAACCACTCGCCGTTACAATAATATCAGCTTCTTTAACTGCCTCAATCATTGGCTTAACTTCAAAACCGTCCATAGCTGCCTGTAAAGCACAGATAGGATCAATTTCGGTAATGATAACCCTGCAGCCTGCGCCCTTTAAAGAAGCGGCAGAACCTTTACCCACATCACCATAACTTCCTACAACAGCTACTTTACCAGCCATCATAACATCAGTTGCACGGCGGATAGCATCTACCAAACTCTCTTTACAACCATACTTGTTATCAAATTTAGATTTGGTAACTGAATCGTTGATATTGATTGCAGGAATAGGCAAAGTACCTTTTTCCATACGCTCGTATAAACGGTGTACACCGGTTGTGGTTTCTTCGCTCAATCCTTTTACATGCTGAATTAACTCGGGATACTGATCAAAAACCATGTTGGTTAAATCACCACCATCATCTAAAATCATGTTTAACGGACGATCTTCGCTGCCGAAGAATAAAGTCTGCTCAATACACCAGTCAGATTCTGCCTGCGTTTGTCCCTTCCAGGCAAACACACCAACACCAGTAGCCGCAATGGCTGCTGCCGCCTGATCTTGTGTACTGAATATATTACAAGAGCTCCACTTAACTTCTGCACCCAGGGCAGTTAATGTTTCAATTAAAACCGCTGTTTGAATGGTCATATGCAGACAACCTGCAATTCTTGCGCCTTTTAATGGCTGCGAAGGACCAAACTCTTCTCTTACTGCCATTAAGCCTGGCATTTCTGCTTCGGCTAACATAATTTCTTTGCGACCCCATTCGGCCAGGCTCATATCTTTAACCTTGTTGGCAAGTTTAAAATCAATGGCATTTTTTGTTATTGTTGACATATTTATTTGTTTTAGACTGCAAATGTACAAAAAATTAGAATAATATCCTAATAGATGTGCAAAAAACAGTAGAATAGTCTAAAATATGCTATATTGCAGCATAAAAAGCAAGTTTACCATGCCTAAATCAACTCAAAAAGAAAAATCGCCTGTTACGGCTATATCACTCGATGCAAAAGATATGGCGATACTTAAGCTGCTGCAGGAAAACGCAAGAGCTACCGTTAAGGAAATTGCTGAAAAAATTCACCTGAGCACCACACCTGTTCATGAGCGTATTAAGCGTATGGAAGAGAGTGGGGTGATAAAGCAATATGTTACGCTGGTTGATCAAAATAAAGTTGACCTTAACCTGATGGTGATATGCTACGTATCACTGAAGGAACACAGCAAAACTGCTGGCGCAGCTTTTATTAAAACCATTAACGAACTGCATGAGGTGGTTGAGTGCTACAGCATCAGCGGTGAATTTGATTTTATGCTTAAAGTTATTTGCAAAGACATGAATACGTACTACGATTTTCACGTAAACAAATTAAGTCAACAGCCAAACATGGGTAATGTGCAGAGTGTGTTTGTGATGGGGATTATTAAGGAGACACATCAATTGGTGCATGGGTAGTTTTTAATTGATAATTATTAATGGTTAATTGTTAATCCAAATTATAAAGTGAGATTCATCACATAATCATTCATAAAATATCCTTCACCAATATCAATATCTTCTTCTTTAATAATTTTGAAGCCGAGCTTTTCGTAAAAATGTAAAGCTTTGTTATGTCGGTTAACATTCAGTTCAAGATTGGTTGCGTTGTTTGGTTTGATATCTGCAATGATAAAATCAATTAATAATTTACCAATGCCTTTTCCTTGTTGATTGGGATCAATATAAATTTTATGCAGCCGGTAAACATTTGGCTCCCGGGTTGATTTTGGTGAATAGGAAGCAAAGCCAACAGTTTGTTCATTTTCTGAAGCGGCAATGAACTGTTGTCCTTCCTGCATTTGTTTTTGTAAAGAAGATTCGCTGTAAAATAAATCCAGCATGTATTTCATTTGAGAAGGGGAGATGATGGAACTATAAGCAACCTTCCAGGTGATTTCGGCTAATTGCTGAATGCTGGAAATTGTTTCGGTACCAACTTTACTTACCGCAACCATTCTTATTTTTTTACAATGATTCTGAGTTCGGGTGCAAACATCAGTCGGCCCTGTGCATCTTTGGCTACAATATCCAAAAAATGCAATTCTTCACCAACCCGCAATTGTTCGGTTAATGATTTTATCCAGATGGGAGAGAGCGGAGTTGCTTTAAACCGGCCGGAAACATTGCTAATTATAGGAGATACTTTGCCAGACGCTTCATCTTCGGTAACAGCCCGCCTTTTATACACAACCATATAGGATGAAATGGTATAGGCATTTTTTTTATCGTCGGTAACCCTTAGTGGTAGTGTAACTAGTTGCAAGGCTTCTTCCATGTAAATATATGCTGTATCGGTTCTTATGCCCAGCATACTGATAAGCTTTGGAGGCGTATATTTTTGAAAAGTTGTTGGCTTTGTGTTAGTTTCAGTTTTTGGCTTTTGAGCCAAAACGGTTGTTAAGCCAAAGGACAAAGTGAAGGCGAGTATGTATTTTACGTTGGTTGCCATAGTTAATGCTTATACAATAAAAACGAAAGTACGCAAGTATTAGTATTGTTTTTAAGTTTTAACTGATTGTTGACAAGCTCTCTTCAATGGTCCTTATCCTGGCTTCGGCATCAGCTTTTTTCTTTTGTTCCAGTGCAATCACTTCGGGTTTAGCATTTTGTACAAAACGTTCGTTACTTAGTTTTTTATCAACCGAGGCTAAAAACCCTTTTTGGTGCTCCAGGTCTTTTAAGAGGTCATCTTTTAAAGTGGCGGTGTCCAGTTCTCTATCGGTCTTGATATAAAATTTATCTTTTTCAACCGCAACTACAATTGTATTTTCAACAGCTTCATCGGTAAAAGAAAACTCATCAGCATTTATCTGCCTGCTTAAAATACCTTGGATAGAACTATAATTTTCTTTTGTATCAGTCTCAACAAAAAGCTTAATGGTTTCTTTTGGTTTAAGCTGATTTTTATTTCTGCCATCACGAATAGTAGTGATTACCAGTTTTAATAATTCGCCATGAGCTAAAACAGCGTCGTCAACAGTTTTAACTGCTGCAAACTGTTTTACACAAAGATCATCGCTTTGCTCCTTCAGCAAATGATAAATTTCTTCGGTAACAAAAGGCATATACGGATGCAGCAACTGCATCAACTCTTCAAAATAGTGTATTGTTTTGTTGTAAACAGCTGCATCAATCGGTTGCTCAAATCCGGGCTTTATCCATTCTAAATACCAACTGCAGAAATCATCCCATATCAATGAGTAAATTGTTTTCAGCGCTTCACTCAATGTGAAATCCTTGTAC
>JBBKXU010000424.1:0-17878 GCA_037969645.1 Ferruginibacter sp.
TAAAAATTCAACAAAAACAACTGTATTCTCAAACATTTTGTTTAACTTTATGTTATAATTGTTAAACACACCAACATGTCTACAATAGAATTTAATCAATCATTAATTAGCAATACTGACTATTTAAAGCCATTTGCTATGACCCTAACAAGGGATGTAGAGACAGCTAAAGACCTTATACAGGAAACTCTGTACCGGGCACTAGCTAATAAGGATAAGTACAACACCGGTACTAATATAAAAGCATGGATGTATACCATCATGCGTAATATCTTCATAAATAATTACAGGCGGGCTGCAAAACAAAACACCATTTTTGACAATACACCTAACGATTATCTGCTTGATTATAACCAGGCTTCCATCACAAATTCGGCCGAAACAAACCTGTCGCACAAAGAAATTAAAACGGCAGTTTATCAATTACCCGAAATTTTCAAGAATCCTTTTGAATTATATTTTGAAGGATATAAATACCATGAAATTGCAGATATTTTGGGCGAGCCACTCGGCACTATTAAAAGCCGGATACATTTTGCTCGGAAATTATTGAAACAGCAGTTATCAAGATATTAGATTTTTAAAATAATACCCACTGACACTGATTTCTATTAAAGCCAATGCTGTAATTTAGCGTTTTGAAAAAAGCAGTTATTATAGGAAGTGGTTTTGCAGGGCTGTCGGCTGCTTGTTTTATGGCAAAAGCCGGCTGGGATGTAACTGTGCTTGAAAAGCAGGCTACGCCTGGCGGACGTGCCAGACAATTAAAAGAAGCGGGTTTTACATTTGATATGGGGCCAAGCTGGTATTGGATGCCCGAAGTTTTTGAGCGGTTCTTTAACAGTTTTGGCAAAAAAGTTTCGGATTACTATCAACTGGACAGATTGGATCCCTCGTACCGGGTTTATTGGAACGACGGACCCATGGATATACCGGCGGATTACGACCAACTAAAAAAGTTATTTGAAAATATTGAGCCCGGCAGCGCAGCAAAGCTGGATAGCTTCATGGAAGAAGCAGTTTATAAATACGAAGTAGGGATTAATAAACTGGTTCATAAACCCGGACAATCTTACACAGAGTTTTTAGACTGGGATTTGGTTAAAGGCGTTTTTAAGCTTGATGTGTTTACTTCTATGAAAAAACACATCAGCAAGCATTTTAAAAACCCGAAACTGCAGCAGTTACTGGAGTTTCCGGTATTGTTTTTAGGAGCCCTGCCCGAAAAAACCCCCGCTTTATACAGCCTGATGAACTATGCTGATATAAAACTAGGCACCTGGTATCCGCAGGAAGGTATGTATAAGATTGTGGAAGGCATGGTTAGCGTGGCTGAAGAACTTGGCGTGAGATTCGTATTCAACAGTGATGTGACAGAAATTATTGTGGAACAGGGGACAGCAAAACAGGTTGTCGCCAGCAGTACGAACATAGGACAACAATCAACGAACAATGCTTACAATGCTGACGTAGTAATAGGCGCCGCCGATTATCATTTTATTGAAACCAAACTGCTGCCTGCAAAAAGCAGAAGTTATACTGATGAATACTGGGATAAAAGGGTAATGGCACCAAGTTGTCTACTCTATTATGTAGGTCTAGATAAGAAACTGGATGGTATCTTGCATCATTCTCTGTTTTTCGATAGCGACTTTGAAATACATGGCAAGGAGATTTATACTTCAAAACAATGGCCAACCGACCCGTTGTTTTATGTATGTACCCCGTCCGTAACCGACGAAACTGTGGCACCGGCCGGGCACGAGAATATGTTTTTTTTAATACCTGTTGCAACCGGTTTGCAGGGCGATACCGAAGAACTGAGAGAAGCCTATTTTGATAAAATATTAGACAGATTTGAAAAATATACTGGGCAAAAGCTAAAAGAATCAATCATTTATAAGAAAACCTACTCAGTGAGTAATTTCGTAGATGATTATAATTCTTTTAAGGGAAATGCCTACGGATTGGCAAATACTTTAATGCAAACTGCAAATTTAAAGCCGGCATGCAGAAGTATTAAAATAAAAAACTTATTTTACACCGGCCAATTAACTGTTCCCGGCCCCGGAGTGCCTCCCAGCCTAATAAGCGGAGAGGTTGTTGCTAAAGAAGCAACAAAATATTTCGGGTAATATGTATTTAATTTGCATAACCGGTTAGCCAGCAGGCATGTAAAATAAGTATCCTGATTAAAGAACACTTTATAATTGAAAACGAAATTTTTTAAAGGGAATGATTAAGCTTTTCCATGATGTGAGTCAGCAGTGCAGCAAGGCTGTTACTGAAAAGTACAGTACTTCTTTCAGCAGTGCCATTAAACTGTTGCACCCCGAGTTGAGAATACCCATTTACAATATTTATGGCTTTGTTCGCTTTGCCGATGAGATTGTAGATACTTTTCATCAATACAAAAAAGAAGAACTGCTTACTGAATTTAAGAAAGAGACTTATGCCGCCATTGACAGAGGTATCAGCTTAAATCCTATTCTACATAGTTTTCAGATTACCGTAAGAGATTACAATATTTCGCATGATTTGATTGAAGCTTTTTTCAGCAGCATGGAAATGGATTTGCGGAAGACAACATACAACAGCAATGGTTATAAAGAATATATTTATGGCAGCGCCGAAGTGGTAGGCCTAATGTGTCTCTATGTTTTTTGCGAAGGAGATAAGAATATGTATAACGACTTGAAGCCGTCTGCACAGGCTTTGGGAGCGGCTTTTCAAAAAGTGAATTTTTTACGTGATGTAAAAGCAGATTACGAACAATTGAATCGTTCTTATTTTCCTGAAGTTGATTTTACAAATTTTACCCCCTTCATGAAAAAGCAGATTGAAGATGATATTGCTGTAGATTTTGAAAATGCCTATGAAGGTATCCTTAACCTGCCCACAAAGGCAAGGTTTGGCGTTTATGTGGCGTACAAATATTACCTGTCGTTGTTCAAAAAAATAAAACGTACCGCACCAGCCAATATTATGGAACAACGCATACGCATTCCCAATTATGGCAAAGCCTATATTTTGGCAAAAGCCGGTTTAAGGCGACAATTAAATTTATATTAACGGATAAGAACTTATGGATGTTATTTTGGTAGATGAGCATGATGTTCAAACGGGTACCATGGAAAAAATGGAAGTTCATCAAAAAGCCCTGCTCCACAGGGCTTTCAGCATTTTTGTATTTAACGGAAAAGGTGAGATGTTACTCCAAAAAAGGGCCAATAGGAAATACCACAGTGCAGGTTTGTGGACCAATGCCTGCTGCAGTCATCCTCAACCCGGTGAAGATACCTTAGCGGCAGCCGAAATACGCCTGCAGGAAGAAATGGGTTTTAATACGGGGCTTACAAAAGCATTTGATTTTATTTACAAAGCGCCTTTTGAAAACGGGTTGACTGAATATGAGTTCGATCATGTTTTTACAGGCAGCTACGATGGAGATATTTTTCCTAATGTTGACGAGGTTAGCGATTACTGTTTTAAGTCGCTGGTAGAAATAAAAAATTCTATACAGTCTCATCCACAAAAATATACCGAGTGGTTTAAAATTGCATTTCCTAAAATGGAAGCGTACCTTCAAACTGTCTCCAATTGATCGTTCAGCAGAAAAAATAATTGTGTTAAACAGGTTCACCAAATTTGATATCGCCACAGCCATTGCCATTTTGTTTCATACCATTGGCCTGATTGGTTTGCTGTATTTTGACAAGGCTTTTTTTCTGGCGGCAACACCTGTTAATTTATTATTGTCTTTTGCCTTATTGGTATGGACTCAGCAGGAAAAAAATATCAATTTCTATCTCTTTATAGTGATCTGTTGTGCCATAGGCATTTCAGTAGAAATCATTGGCATAAATACAGGAGTACTTTTCGGCGAGTATACTTATGGCGATGTGCTGGGATTTAGGATGAAGAATGTACCCGTTCTAATCGGCGTTAATTGGTTCATCATTATTTATTGCTGCGGTATTAGTATTCATACTTTATTGATGAAAGCTATCAACCGTATAGCAGCCGATACAGGCAAAACGCCAATGGCTTTAAAGGCATTGTCGGTAATTGTAGATGGTGCTACACTGGCAGTTTTTTTTGATTGGTTGATGGAACCTGTAGCTGTAAAATTGGGATATTGGACATGGAATGGAGATGGTTCAATCCCTATATTTAATTATATATGCTGGTTTGTAGTCAGCTTATTATTATTAACTGCATTTCATTTCATAAAATTCAATAAACAAAACAAATTCGCTGTAAATTTGTTGCTGATTCAACTGATGTTCTTCTTACTATTAAGGACTTTTTTGAAATAATTTAAATGACCTGGATTCTATACATAGCAATTACTTTAGCCACTTTCATTCTGATGGAAGGCTTTACCTGGTGCCTGCACCGCTATGTTATGCATGGTTTTGGCTGGGGACTGCACAAGGATCACCATCAAAAAGGGCCCGGCTTTTTTGAAAAGAACGATGCCTTCTTTCTGATATTTGCCATACCTAGCTGGTTGCTGATTATGCTTGGAGTAATTTATCAGCAGTACTGGATGATTTGCATTGGCGCCGGATTTACCATGTATGGCATCGCTTATTTTTTAGTGCATGAAGTAATTATTCATCAGCGCTTTAAGTGGTTTAGCCGCAGTAACAATACTTATGTACGTGCTATACGCTGGGCACATAAAATGCATCATAAACATTTAGAAAAAGAGGAAGGTGAAAGTTTTGGGATGCTTTGGGTGCATAAAAAATACTGGGATAAAGTAAGGGCCGATAAGAAACGAAATGCTAAACAGGTTGATACTGCAGAAGCAGTTTCAGCTTAATCTGCTTTAACTCTATTACTGTCAGCCTGAGCTTGTCGAAGGCGGGATGCAACAGAGCAGAGTTTGTTTTTTCTCCGATACCGCCTTCGACAAGCTCAGGCTGACAACCTTTTTACATAAACCCAAGACTTACTACTTTTACAAAATTGAATCCTCACTACACATACTATCTTATTCTTGCAGCATCGCTGGCTGGGCCAATGGCGTTGAGTTTTGATAAGAAAGTTGCGTTTTACAAGAATTGGAGATATGTTTTTCCGGCAATGATCTTTCCTGCGCTGTTGTACATTATTTGGGATGTGTATTTTACCAAAATAGGTGTGTGGAGTTTTAATGAAGATTATATCACAGGCATAAAATTGATCAATCTTCCGCTAGAAGAAATACTTTTCTTTTTCGTTGTTCCGTATTGTTGCGTTTTTATTTATGCCTGCATCAGAAGTTATTTCCCAAAACTGGAAAATAAAAAAAACGCAGACTTGTTTTTGAAACTGCTGGCTATATTGTTGCTTGCACTGGGCATAATTTATTTCAATAAATATTATACAAGCTGGACATTTATCTTCACCGGAGCTTTTATTCTATTGATCTATTTGTTCAGAAATTATTTTAAAAGCTTTGATGCAGTTTCATTTTTAGTTTCTTATGCTATCTGTTTAATTCCCTTTTTAATTGTAAATGGTTTTCTTACTTCAATTCCAGTTGTACAATATAACGATGCAGAAAATCTAGGTGTTAGAATTTATACCATTCCTTTTGAAGATGCTTTTTATGGCATGCTGTTGATATTGATGAATATCGTATTGTATGAGAAGTTGAAAAGCAGCAGAATAGAGCATTAGTGCCTTTGCAGTTTGCCCGTATTTGTCATGGGTAAAGAGTCCACAATCGTTAATCGCTGTGGTGCTTTAAAAGCCGAAAGTCGTTTTTTGCAATAAGTCAAAACATCTTCCACATCAATTGTTGCGCCATCATGCAGTATAATTTCTCCTTCAATAATTTGCCCCAATAAAGGATGCGGACTGCTGCTGATCCTTGCCTGTTTTATTTCAGGTATCATTTCCAATACAGCTTCAACTTCTTCAGGAAAAACTTTTAAGCCCGAGATATTGATAACCGATTTCGACCTTCCTTCAATCTTTATTAGCCCATCATCTGTTTTCGATGCAAAATCAGCAGTTAAAAAATAACCGTTTTGCAAAACGTCTTTTCTTAAAGTTGGTGGCAGCAGATAAGCATCAAACATGCCTGGTCCCTTAATACCCAGGATACCAGTAGTTCCATTTGGTACAGGATTATTGTCAGCATCCAATATATCAACCGTGTAGCCGGGCTGTGCATAGCCAACCGCTTCGGGCTGTTCAGCCGATTTGGTATAATTTAAAATGGGCAAGCCAATTTCAATAATGCCGTAGGCCTGGCTTATATCAGTATTAAATCTTTTTTTAAATGCCTTGCAAACTTCCAATGATATTGCCGCTGAAGTAGAGATCACTTTTTTAAGTGAGGGCATTTGTTCTGTTCCGGCATCATTGGCCAGTAATCTTATCTGTACCGGCGATGCATATAATAAAGTGCCCTTGTAACTGTTGGTAATTTCAATAATATTCTTTGCTAAAAAATTTTTTGCCACTGCAATTGCGGCTCCAAACTTTACATACATGATGATGGATACCATAAAGTGATAAGCCATGGGCAGTACCCAAATAACAGTGTCTGTTAGGCCAAGTTGCAGGCCACTGTTCGCGGCTATAATTCTATCTAAAACTGATTGATGAGAGACAATTACTCCTTTTGATTTACCGGTAGTGCCCGAAGTAAACCGCATAAATGCAGGCTGATGAACAAATGGAGCAAATGCAACTGACTCTTGAATGCCTGTAAAGGCAAAACGAAAAGAACCCTGTTGCATTGGGATAATTGTTTCAATAGAATCCAGCGGCTGAATAGAAGATCTGTCATCTATTATCGCATGAAGTTTGGCTTCCAGTAAAATATCATCAACCTCGGCTCTTTTTAATTGAGGCGACATGGGCATTACCGTTGCACCAGTACCAACCGCACCAAAAATACCGATGATAAAATGCCTGCCATTGCCAGCCATTACACCGATGCCCATACCATCCTTAATTCCTAATCGAATTAATTCAAGGCGTAATTTCTCTGCTTCATTAAATAATTCCTGAAAATTAATTGCCCCATGCTCGTCATAAACAGCAGGGTTTTTTGGCCATTTTTCTGCAGCTTCTTTCAGTAGTTCATAAACAGGCAGTTGATTCATGCTGCAAAAATACTTATAATTGGTCGTTTTGAATTTGTGTAACCGCTTCCTGTAAGCTGATGTTTGAAGGGGCCGCAGCAGCGAGGCTTCCGGCGGCATATCCGGTTTGCAAACAAATGCCCATTACTCTGGCACTGGCAATGGCGCCATCAGTAGCAGAAATATTTCTTCCAGCAAAAAATAAATTATGGATATGCGCCGATTGTAAACAACCGGCAGGGATCTGGTAAAAGTCATCCACATTAAAGAACCGCATGTTAGCCCGCAACTGTTGAGTCCATTCTTCAATAGGCCAAGCTGCATTGGCAATGGCATCATCAAATTTGTTGCATTGCAAAACATCTTCTTCGGTAAGTATATGTTTTCCAATACTGCGTTGCCCAATCCTGATGCCAACTTCGGGAGCAATATGCCGTATGGATGCGTTTTTAAATGCTGTAACATTATTTGTGAGAAACTGCGAAAGGTTCTCAACAAAACTATGGGCGACCGTTTTCAGTTCCTGTAAATTTCCGGGTGCATAAGTGACTGCCAATGGGATCCCGACTTTCATGCTTACCACTCCATTCTTCAGCGACCCCTGAACAATATAAACTCTGTCATAAAAACCAGCCAGTTGTTCTTTATTAATTGCTGATCTTAATGCTTTCATTAAAATCATGCCTAGTCTTGCTTCATTGTTTTCATCAACACCTTGCATAGTAAACACCTGTGCAGCGGCCTGGTAATTTTCGCTATCTATCAAAGGAAGATTCGCAGCCCTGCTAATGATACTATCGCCCGAACAATCAATGATTGATTTAAGGGTAATAGTTATCGGGTTTCCTTCGGCAATTACAGATACGGACGTGATCTTTTCACTTTCTGTATAAGCTGTTTTCAATACCGAATTGAAATATGTGATTATACTATTTTTTTGTAAGAATTCAAGAGCGATTTTTTTAAAAGCTTCTATATCGTATGGAAGGTATTGCAGGCCATCTGAATTATGCAGCGGCTTGCTGTTCGATTTGTTTTGTAACTTTTCGGCAAACTCTTTTGCAAAACCCTTTACAATATAAGTTGGCTCAGCTTTTTTATCGAATGTATATAAACCGCAAACGGTTCCCACTTCGGCAGCAGTAGCTTTTCCGCCAGGGTAGGCGTTTCGCTCAATCAGTATTACTCGTAATCCTTTACGGGCAGCAGCTACAGCCGCCGCAATGCCCGCCGATCCTGCACCTAAAACAACCACATCGGTATGTTGAACGGTATTCATTAATAGTTAGCAAGTAAAATTTCCTTAATCTGTCCTTCAATTAAAAGTAGTTCTTTATCACTGATAATTTCTGGTGAGTAAGCAATGTTGATATTGATTGCTTGCCCATGTTTTAAAAAGATAAATGTTAATCCTGGCGGAAAAGTAAGTGCAGGAATAATATTGATGTCCGTTATCGGCTCACCAAACAAAGATTTTAATTCGCTAAAATTATCACCAGTCGAACTGTACAAAAAACTGGCAAATACGCCTTTGTTGGTATGGTAAATTAAAAAATAGTAAAGCCATAACGGTGCATAGCGCATCATGTTCAGGAACATAGTGTACCGCTGCGGAATGCCGTCTTTTATTTGAGTCGTCATTTGTGTGCTTAAGCATTTTACAGTTTGCGGCACATCAGCTAATTCAGTTTTCGGAATGCGGTAAAATAAAAATGACACGCAGTTTGAAATCAAAGGCCCTTTGGCTCCTCTTAAACGACCGTCATAAGGAATAGGTATCCACAAATCGCCGGCCTTGTTTCTTTGCTGATTAATAAAATGAATTACATGCGAACAACAGGCTACTAAGTATAAGGTTTGTCCAAATCTTGAACCTGTTTTAAAGGCATTGTCATTAATCTTTTTTGTTTCCTCAGCGGTGAAAGAGAGCGTTTTGGAATGTGTTCTTCCATCTCCGGCTTTTACAGCAGACAAGGCAACAGAACTAACAGGCGCCTTAGCCGAAACCTGCACAAAATTTTTAACCTTGTACATGTTTTTAATATAGGTAACAATATTGTGTTTCTTTTCTTTTGCAGGAAAAAAGAGATCGAAATCTTGCACCTTATTTTCGGATAGCTGATTCAAATGTTCAAATAAAAGTGTGGTACCCTTGGCATCCATTACAATATGATTCCAGGAAATAACAAGTGCGCAACCACCCGATGGATAATAAATCAAATCAGCTTCGATAAATCTGATTGATTCGACGCTTATATCTCTTGTTAAAACAGACTGCGGTATTTCATTTTCTTTTGAAGATTGATGTTCAAGCAAAATGATTTCATTGCCTTTATCAGTATAATTCCAATATGGTGTGCCAAATAAACCACCAGACTTAAGTTTGATATTACATAGCCAGTAAATTACTGGAGAGCTTCTTAAAATATTATTAATTTTTTCGAAAGACAACGCATTGTCGAAGTAAAAGAGCTTTCGCATAACATTGCCGCCGGCACCATGTTTTTTTGCATGCTTATCCAACACCAGGTGAAAACAGTCGGCACCGCTTAAGAATACTTTTTGGGGAAGATCAGCTTTATTAAAAGATTGCATGTCATTAATCTTTAGGATGCATCAGGCATCAGCTCTTGTACAGTTGCCGCCAAGGCTTGCAGGGTTTTAAAATTGTCGGGTAGTAATTTTTCATCAGGAATTGAAACACCAAATTTTCGTTCGATGAACAGAATGATTTCAACAGTTGAAAAAGAATCTATGCCTGCTTGTTTTAAATTGGTATCTGCCTCAATATGCACAGTTTCGGCAAGTATATTTTTGCGGATATAGTTTATTAATTCTTCTATAATGATATTCGAATCCATATTCTAGACAGTGCGTTTTTTTCGGTTTGCAAAATAAGAGATGGCCATAGTTGCTAAAAAGAAAAGCATTAATTTGAATGCATCTGGTAAAATATCTACGACGGTTCCGCCTCTTAAAAATAATCTATAAAATCCTTCAAGCGACCAGTTTAATGGCGAGAAGGCACTGATATTACGCATTACTTCGGGCATTACATAACTAGGCACCCAAATGCCGCCGAGTGCCGATAGTAACAATATGGAAAGTGAACCCATGATAGCCGCCTGATGATCTGTTGTAGCCAATGTGCCAACCATAACACCAAAACCTGTAGCCGCAAATGAAGTAGCCAATGCTAAAACAAAAATTCCCATCATACTGTTGCCTAAAACCAATGCAGGTAAACCCATTGTTGGTAACAGGTAAAGGCCTACACCCAGCATGAGTAAAAACTGAATTAAACAAACCAGAACATACACAACAATTTTTCCATTAACCAGTAAGAGGTATGGTGTGGGCATAGTGTGCAGTCTAAACACGCTGCCTTCAGTTTTTTCTTTAAGAATACTATTTGATAAGGGAATTACGATAAAGAACATGGCAAAGATAGTCCATGCCGGCACATTGTGTTGTACTGCATTTGGCACAATCTTATCAGTTGCGGTTGAGGCATAAATTTCGTTGTAATGAATGATCTGTGATTTTTGATAAGAATCCTTAGGCGTATTTTCTTTATCGGGAATCACTTCTGCAATCTGTTCCGAAAAAGTCTGGAACATGATCTTTGTCTTCACTTCCGAAATAAACTCACGCAGGTTGCTGGTAACAGCATTCAGGAAAGATTTTTTTGCAACGGGATCAATTAAAATAGTGATTTCAACTGAATCATGAAGGACAGGGGAACTATCTACGCCGTTTAATGTTTCATTCACCAACAGCGATACATTATTACGGATGGCCGCAGTTGCTCCTTTTGGAATAACAATACCCAGCAAAAATTTTCCCTGGCTTACAGCTTTAAGTGCGGTTTCAGCCGTGGCCGGCTTTCCATCAATGCTATCGCTTAGGAAACACAATTCGTTTGTCAGCAAACCCTGTTCAATAATATTACCTAAAGAATCTTTATCGTTGTTTACAAAAACTATAGGGATACCTTTCTCATTGATGGTTTTAAAAGCCGAGTCCTGTATCAGCGTCATTACCAGGATTAATGCAACCGGCATCACGAATAAAACAGAAAGACCCACTTTGTCTCTCAAAAGCAGTAACAGTTCTTTTTTAACCGTAGCCAGTAGTTTATGCAACATCAGTCTCTCAGTTTTCGGTTGGTTAAATTTAAAAACACATTTTCCAGTTTAGTTGACCCGGCATTCTGCCTGATTAACTCAGCAGGTGTTCCCTCGGTTAAAATATTTCCATGATCAATGATGGAAACACGTGTGCAAAAATTTTCTGCTTCTTCCATGTGGTGGGAAGTATAGATTATTGTAGTGCCCGATTTATTTATTTCTTTTAAATGTTCAATAATCACATTGCGGCTTTGCACATCTACACCAACCGTTGGTTCATCTAAAAATAAAATTTTAGGTTCATGTAAAATACCGGCAATCAGGTTTACCCTTCTTTTCATTCCGCCGGAGTAAGTACTCACTTGTCTTTTTGCTGCATCAATCAACCCAAGTTTTTCTAACCAGGAGTCAATTTTGTCTTTTAATTCTTTACCATATAAACCGTACATGCTTCCGTAGAAGGCAAGATTTTCTCTGGCAGTTAATGTAGGGTATAGGGCAATATCCTGCGGAACAATACCCACGATATTTTTTATGTAAGATGAATCTGTATGCAAGTCCCTTCCATCAATTAAAACCGATCCACTGCTTGGTGGAAATAGCCCGCAAAGAATAGAAATAGTAGTTGTTTTGCCGGCGCCGTTTGGGCCAAGCAATCCAAATATTTCATTCCGGTTAATAGAAAATGAAATATCATTAACAGCCGGTTCAGTGGCATGTTTAAATCTCTTGGTTAAGTTTCGAATTTCTATGATAACCGGATTACTCATATTGTTTTACTCACATTTGTATGTGAGCTATAGAAAATAAAATCTGTTAGTTTGGTTAAAAAATTAATCGGGGCAAATTTAGTCTAAATAAGCGGCCCTGCCCTGCATTTAGCTAACTAAATCTGTTGTGATTTTGGCCGATAACAGGCATAAAGGGATACTGGGTCCGGGGTGTACGCTGCCTCCACAGAAATATAAATTCTTTATTTCTTTTGAAAAATTAGCATGACGTAAAAAAGCAGCAAATTTATTATTGGAGCTGTTTCCATAAATAGCGCCAAATGCACTCGAGGTGCGGTTTTCGATAACCCTTGGGTCAAAAATAATTTCAGTTTCAATCAGCGGCCGGATATCTGTTTTCAGCATCCGGTTTATTTTCTGAATCATGTTTTCACGGGCTTCAGTAATAAACATATCCCAATTTTGGCCGGAGTTGTTGGGTACATTGATAAAAGAAAACCAGTTTTCGCATCCTTGAGGTGCATCTGACGGGCTATGTTTGCTGGTTATGTTTAAGTAAATAGTTGGATCGTGGTAAATTGCTTTCTTGGCAAAGATGGTATTAAACTCCTCTTCATAATTTTCGCTGAAGAGAATATTGTGCAGGCCCAGTTCTTTAAATTCTTTTTTAATTCCCCAGTAAAAAATAATTCCCGAACTTGATTTTGGTTGGTCCAGCGTTTTGGCCGGCCTTTTTACAGCAGGCATTAATTTTTTATAACTGTTGTATACGTCCATATTGCTGATAACAATATCAAAATTCTCGGTTTCGTTTTCAGTTCTAACGCCGGATACTTTTTTATTCGCAATCAATATTTCATTAACGGGTGTAGAGAACTTAAATTCTACGCCAATATCTTTTGCAAGTTGCACTAAGGAATTGGTAATGCTTACCATGCCTCCCTCGGGATAAAAAGCACCTTTTACAATTTCAACATGAGCAATTACATTTAAGGTAGCAGGCGATAAATAGGGACTGGAGCCGTTATAGGTAGCATAGCGATTAAATATCTGCACCAGTCTTGAATCTTTAAATGCTTTTTGGTTGGCACCGTTCATGGTATCAAAGGCGCCAATCTTTCCAAAATTTAAAATACCTTTTGCCACCGGCCAGGTAAAGAAATTTTTGAGGCGGTGAAGGGAGTTTTTTAAGAAAACCTCGTCGGTGAGGTTGTAAATCGTCTCTGTTTTGTTCAGATATTTTATGATATCTTCTTTCTTATCTCTTGTTTTTTCGGACAGTTGCTCGGCAAATTTTTCTTTACCGTGATAAGCGTCTAGACTGCTTCCATCTTCAAAAAAATATTTATAAACCGGATCGAGTGGAATATAGTTAAAATGATCTCGTGGATTTTTGCCGGAGAGAATAAAAAGTTCATCAACATATTGTGGCATGGTAAAAACCGAAGGACCCATGTCGAAACGATAACCATCTTTGCTTTCTGATGAACATTTGCCGCCTGGAAATGAATTGGCTTCAAAAACGGTTACTTTATAGCCTTTGTTTCGCATGCGAATAGCGGCTGCCAAACCTGATACACCGGCACCAATAACAGCACAGGTTTTATTATTCTCTGTAATCATAATTTTTCCTTGCGGGCAAAATTAGTTGATTTCAGTTACTCTTTTTAAAACGGAGAATTTTAGGGAATGTGCAGGAAGGCATCCTGCTAAACCCAGAAAACCGGGGAACTAAAAAATTTTTTTCGTCTTTTATCAGCATGATACGCCTATATCCAGTATACCTTCGCCTAAATCTTCTTCAGTATAGATATAGGTTGGTTTTTTTGCCACAGACAACGTTTTTCTGTTTAATTTAAGTTCGTCAGGAGCGCTTGCTACTAAGTAGTTGGTTGGTTGCTTTTTCATAATCTTTTGTTTTATACTTAACACGACCTTAAAATCGTGCCAAAATGGATATTGGTTATTGTTAAAACGAGTAATGAGGGATATTATTATATCAAGAATTATAATTGTATCAAATTCTATTTATATATAGTTAATACACTACAGGCTGCATTAAAGTATTTTTTATAAAAACCCAGACAATGTATAAACGTTGTTTGATTAACCTCAACGGCGGCTTTGTTAACTGATTTTATACAACTCATCCCATCGGGTTGTGTAGCGCTGGCTCCTTAATTCCTGACGCATTTTCCAGTCGTTTTTTGTACCCGAGCTGGCAAATTTTAAAATATTGTTACCCATACCAAAATTTACATTATCTACCACTTTCATGAGTTTCTTTTCGTTTTCATTGGTAGGTTTTTGAAAAAGATTGAATTGAACAGCATCGTCAGGAATGATATCACTGAGTATTACACCAGCCTTCAAATATTTACTACCCTTTTGAAACAATCCATCCAGAAGCGGCATGGCGTGCAAAGTAAGCATAGGGGTGAGCGATGTGGCGAAAGGGAGTGTGGTATACAAAGAACTCGTGGCTGGTTTATATTCGTAACGGCTGCTGTAGTTGTTGGTTACTACAAATACACTGATGGTTCGGGCGGCGCAGTTTTGGCGACGTAATTTTTCAGCTGCTCTGGCAATATAGCTTGATACGGCTTCTTTAATTGCTGCCAATTCAAAAACCGGTTTGCCAAACATGCGGGCGGTGGCGATCATTTTTTTTCTTTCCAGCGGATCTTTCATTTCTATGCAGGGCTCACCACGAAGTTCTTTTATCAACCGGGCACCAACAACACCGCCCAAATGCTTTCTGGCCCAGTCTTCGCTCATGTTGCGGAGGTCCCAGGCTGTGTTGATATTGAATAATTTTAATTTTTTTGAACTGGCGCTGCCCACGCCCCAAACATCTTCCACCGCTGTTTTTTGTAAGGCTTCTTTTTGCTGATCGGGCGTTTGCAAAATCATCACCCCTTTTGTACCAGCCTTGTCTTTTTTAGCCAGCCGGTTGGCTACTTTCGAAAGTACTTTCGACGGTGCCACGCCGACCGATACCGGAATGCCCGTCCATAACTCGGTCGTGTGCTTTAAAAAAACAGCGTATTCATATAACTTTCGTTCATCAATGCCCGTAAGGTCTAAAAACGATTCGTCAACAGAATACACTTCTACATGAGGAGAAAGTATCCGCAGCGTTTCCATCACCCGCCAGCTTATATCGCCATACAAATGGTAATTGCTGGAGAAAACCGCCACATTATTTTTTTCAATTTCTTTTTTATGCTGATAATAAGGGCCGGCCATTTGTATGCCAAGTGCCTTCGCTTCATCTGACCGGGAGACAATACAACCGTCGTTGTTACTCAATACCACAACGGGTTTGCCATGCAGCGCTGGTTTAAACAACCTTTCGCAGGCAGCGTAAAAACTATTGCAGTCAATGATTGCTTTCATGTTGTTTGGCTAAAGCCCCTTTATCGTATAAGTAACAACTCCCCAAATTACCAACTCGCTGTATTCGGATACTTCAATAGGCGAAAGCCCGGGCGTTTCGGGTATCAACCTAAGTCGGTTTATCGTTTTTTCCAGTCGCCGTATCAGCATTTCACCATCAACAACAGCAATTACTATCTTTCCATTTACAGGTTTTATGGAGCGGTCCACAATAACAATATCACCATCGTGTATACAGGCGTTTACCATGCTGTTACCGCTTACCCGCATAAAGTAAGTAGCTGGTTTATTGCGGATGAGCTGTTCATTCAAATCAATTCCACGTTCCATATAATCATCAGCAGCTGCACCAAAGCCGGTGGCATTGGCGGTGGGTACATCCAGTTGATTAAACTCCTTGCTGCCACGGTACCCGGCGGTAAAAAACTTCTCTACTTCCATAGCTGTAAATTTTTATTTCATTCCGCCAGTCGGCGGAAACAATTATTTATTGTTGCAATTAACTAAAATAGTTAGTAAATTTATGCTAAAATAATTGGGAAATAAATTTTTCATTGTAAAATCTATTTATTATGAACATACCATTGAGCATACCGGGGTATCAGGTAATTGAATATTTGCTGGTACTTGACCCGCATGAAGGGCTGCGGCATAAAATTGAGAAATGCCGGTTGGAGCTTATTGAAAAGTATCATATTCAACAACCACAAACTGGCAGGCCCCATGTATCGCTGGTGCGGTTTTCGGCTTATAAAATGGCAGAGGAAAAGCTAATCAACCGCCTTCAGATCATTGCGATGGCCGACAAGCCGTTTATGGTTGCCCTGCAGGATTACGACAGTTATCCCATGCATGCCATTTTTATTAAAATTGCCAACCAGCCTCGGGTTTTGCAACTGATTAAAAATTTGAAACAGGACCGGCCATTAATGAAAGCGGGTGGTGAGGATCCGCATTTTCTGGAAGATCCCCAGATTGCACTGGTTGGCCGCATACCCAAAGACAAATACCTGGAGATAATGAAGGAGTACCTGCATAAAAAATTCACCGGAAAATTTTTTGCCGATGCAATGCTATTGCTGCGCCGGGCAAAAGGCGAAAGGCGCTACCAGATTGTAAAGCGGTTTGAGTTTAAATGTTTACCGGTAACAGCGGCACAGGGTGTTTTATTTTAAAAGCGCCAGCTCGGGATAATCAAAAGGTTCAAGGGTTTCGGGCACATTGCTGTGGGAACTTCGGGAGGTAATTTGTTTGCTGATGGTATGGTTTTGCATATTTTCTTCGGAATAAGGCGCAAAAAAAGATTGAATTACTGGTGCGGGCAAATCGGGACTCAACCATTTTTTGTAAAGTGATGGCGGTACAATAACCGGCATCCGTTTTTTGAGGTTGTGTATTTTTTCCATCATGGGGTTAGCATCGGTCGTTAAAATGGAAAAACTATTGATCAATTCACCAGTTGATTTATCAGTCCAGGAAGAATAAATACCTGCAAAGCAAAACAGCTCATTGTTTTTCATTTGAATAAGATGCGGATATTTTTTTTTCTGAAAATCCATCCATTCAAAAAACCCATCGGCAATTATAAGGCAACGGTTATTGGGGATATAAGAACGAAAGGAAGGCTTTTCAAAAACGGTTTCTGATCGGGCGTTGAGTGTTAGTGCTTTTAGTTTATCTGCATCGGCCATGGTTTTAACCCAATGCGGAATTAAACCCCAGTTAAACATTTGAATAGTGTCTGGTTGTTTTTGGGTAATCACCGGCATTTGTAAAAACGTGAAGCCGCTGGCATGAAAAACAGGTTGCCAGGCATCATCCCAGGTTACGCCCAGTTGAATTTCAATTTCGGCCTTTTGTTTTGTTACAGCATAATGAAAACACATAAAATAAAAATATGACAAATAAATTAAAACAGGATTCGGTAAAAGTTACGGCATCAGTAAAAAATGAAACGCAGCAATATTTGCAGGGAAGAGGAGCACAGATAAACACCAAAAATAAATTCTTGAAAACTAGTTTAGCTAAAACTGATATTGAAGCCATTGACGATTGGGAAGAAAAAGATTTACCCACACAATACCTGGAGATGCATTCAAAAACGATCGTGAACAAAGTAGATAGCCCCGATGTAGGCATGAGCTACAGCATGAATCCCTATGCCGGTTGTGAGCATGGCTGCATTTACTGTTATGCCCGTAATGTGCATGAATACTGGGGTTACAGCGCAGGTGTTGATTTTGAACAAAAAATATTGGTAAAGAAAAATGCGCCGCAGTTGCTGCGTAAATTTCTCATGCATCCAAAATGGGAAGGCACGCCAATCATGCTAAGCGGTAATACAGATTGTTACCAACCTGCCGAACAAATTTACCGACTTACAAGAGGCTTGCTTGAAGTATGCAATGAGTTTAACCAGCCGGTAGGTATACTAACTAAAAATTCCTGGATACTGAAAGACAAAGATGTACTTCAGGAAATGGCAAAGAAAAAATTAGTATCAGCGATGGTTTCTATCACATCGTTT
>JBBKXU010000425.1:0-4075 GCA_037969645.1 Ferruginibacter sp.
TTTCTATTATCTTCAGACTTAGATAAATTCTTTTATTACTCGAGCTTTTTTTATCGTACCAATTAATTTGATCAAAAACTCTTGTCTCTAAATATGCTGCTTCTGTTTTAGGTAAAAAGGCGTTTTCGTCTTCCATAACTTTTTTTCTTAAAGTTAATATTTTATTTTTTTACCTCATATAGTAACGTGTATTTGACGCTGATAATAATTAGTATGTAATTTTTTAAAAAAATATATGAAAATAATTAGTTATCTTAATGGGAATAATTTCAAGACTAACAAATGGCGATAAAAAAAGTACAGGAAAATATCATTGATTTTTCCCCGAAAAGATCTGAAGGTAGGAGAGCCGTAAACCAGCAACAGCAATTATTCGATAATGTTGCCCATGAATTTCGTACGCCAATTATTTTGATACTGGGCCGGTTGGACGAAGCGCTTAACAATGAATCTGAAATTAAAGACAGGTCTAATTTGCTGGTTATGAAACGCAGTGCTTTACAGTTAAAGGGGTTGGTAAATAAATTGATGGATATTCCCAAACAGGAACATGGTTTAATAAAGCTGATGACAAGGGAAGAGCATATAGATAATAATGAAAAGCTACTTGAGGAAATTGATAGCAAAGAAAAGATTACCAGCATATCGATGACGGAAATGGAAAGTTTGCCCCCTATGGATCAGCAGTTTATGCATAAAGCCCTGAACATTGTAAATGAAAATTATAAGGAATCTGATTTTAATGTACAGCAGTTTTCAAAAAAGATGAATCTAAGTGCGGCTCAGTTACACCGCAAAATAAAAGCGCTCACCAACAAGAGCGTCGGTAAGTTTATTCTTTCTATTCGGCTGAGTAAAGCAGCAACACTTTTACAAAATAAAACAGAAGATGTTACGCATGCAGCCTACAATACCGGTTTCAGCAACCTGTCCTGGTTTGCCAAAATGTTTAAGGGGCAGTTTGGCGTTAATCCCTCAAAATATGTTGACTCATTAAAAAAATAAGTTAACCGGAATTTTCAATTGATCAGTATTTTAAGATTTATTTTTTTTCGGTATGCAATAAATGAGTTAAAGAATGATGCAATTGAGTTGGGATGAATTTTTTAATATCTCTATTTTGGCATTATACATTGAAGAAAAATAGAACTGATTGTAGTTACGCATTAATCCTAATTGCGAAAGACTAGTGAGGCAGGTTGTGAACATGTGCTGGCACTTTGTATAAATACCAAAAAGATCAAATACCATTACTTAAAATAACTGTTATGAAAATTCTGAAATACGCTTTTCTCCTTATTATAGGAGTGTTTTTTATTTCCATATCGTTTCACACCTGTGTTTCAAAACAGGTTGCCAGCGCCATGGAGGTTGCTACTAATTCATGCCCCGATTCAATGGTCTGGCTTAGTAAAACCCCGGTGCCGGAGCCCAATTATGCCAATTTTCCATGTGGATATACCGTTGGCGCAGATGGCAGCGTTACCAACCGTGCATTTCACGAAATTTCATGGCAATACTTCCTGTGGCTAACTGAAAAAGTAAAAATCGGAGGTAAAACAATGCTTCGTTTCGAATCTATGTACAACGATGCTTCTATTAACCTGGGAGCCGGAGATCCGGCGGCGAAAACACATATATTGGGAGGCATTGAGCAGGCAGGTTCCAATAGTATTTTAGTTGATAATAACGGACGGGCAGTTTATACTTCGATGATGATTAATGATACCTACAGAGATTTCGTGGTCAATAACAAACTGAATACCAAAGAAGGCTTAATCGGTTTTCCAGATACTACCGACTTTAAAACCGGTGCCATGTCTATGAAGGCGTCATGGAAGATTATTCAAAAAGGGCAATTGCCTCCTAAGGGAGCTTACACAAGAACAGCTACCGTTTATGAAGTAGTTGAAATTGATGGACGCATTACAACCAGCGACAATTTTAAAGATGTTGCTAAGCAAACAACCCGGGTTGAAACTGTTGCTTTAGTAGGATTTCATATCGCTGTTGTAATCAAGGATCATCCGGAATTTTTGTGGGCTACGTTTGAGCACAATGATAACGCCCCCAATTATTATTTGGCAAATAATACCATCGGAATACCTTCCCAGAATAATTATACTTTCTATACGAAAGGAACCACTAAAAGTAATGCCAATATCAGCAATTATCAGGCACTAAAAGTTGATCCGGTCACTCAAAAGCTATCTGGTTTTTATGGTGTAAGTGCTATTACGCAGGCGTACAGAATGTTTCAGCATGGCGGAGGCAGCAGTACAAATCAAACCAATATCGCAAATTTGAATACACAAGTGCATGATTCAATTTCTCCAAATTCAATCTGGCAAAACTATAGCGAAGTAGGGGCGGTTTGGTTTAATATAGATAATGGACATCTGGTGCCAAATTGGTCACTTACGGTTAACCCTGCTCTTCAAACAGGATCTAAAACACTTTCAAACGCAACCATCGAAACTTTCACACAGGATGTTAATCAACAGAACAGTTGTTTTTCCTGTCATAACACTATGAAGTACACACCACCTAACGGAATAGGAATCAGTGGAAAAAATGTACTAACCAGTCATATACTGCTTAAGAATTTCGCAAATACAAATTCGAAAGGGGATAGCAAAATAATAGTTGACCGTAAGGAGTAACAGCACCTTGGGCCGTGTAGTCGCTTTCGGGATTTTTTTCAACAAAAATAAAATTAAAAATATGTCATCTAATAATCTATTCAGAATACACCCTGCGATAGGAATAGCCAGGGTTGGAAACAGTGAGGAACATTATCTTGGACCCGAAACTATGGCGGGAATGGAAGGAGAAACGGCGAGTGACCCAATGGGTGGACTTCCTATTAAGCCCGGACAGGAAACACAAACAATAACCAGTGATGATCTGCGTGACAAAGATGGCCGATTGAAAAGGCAGGCCGCCCGCTTTAAGATTTACGGTTATAGCAACGATGAAATTAATAAATACCCCTGTGGTGCCGGTAACGAGATAAAAGTGGGTAGTTCAATCAGCGTTAATGGCGTTCAAAAAACTGTAAAATCAATTCTATGGCAGGTTCACCTGGCTAACAAAAAAGCAAATAGCTGGATTGAGCCGGAACAGGGAGCATCAGCCTACAGCGGTGACGAAACGCCGGTAGTACGAAATGCCAAATTCCCAGGCTCAATACCCATGAAGATGGTACCGGGGAAAGTTGAGATCTGCAGCAACTCGCAGGAAATACTGAACCAAAAAGAACGGCTCCTGAAACTTGTTATTGATGCCGGTCCCCATGTAGTTCAAAAAGGAGGAACAGAATCTGTTAAGTTTAATAACGACGCAAAAAATCAATACATCTCAATGGGCGCCACCGGGCCGGTGATTGTTGATGTTGACTATAAAAAACAGTTTCCGGCTTATCCATCTGGCACGCCGGAAAATGAAGTAATAGATTCTGTAGGGGAAATGTTGACCGATGAATTTGGTCGCCTTGTTGTTATAGGTGCTTATGGAAAAGCATCCGGATTTGAAGGCGCTGGGGTGTACAGCAATAATGTGCCGCTGGAAGGAGCCGTAAACAATGATGGTTGGCATGATGACACGGCCGATGGACCAGTTACAGCAGTTATTCTTTTTGCTGATGGCAGTTCGCATGAAGTGGAAGGAAGTGCCTGGGTGGTTACATCCGATCCGTCTTACGCACCTCAAATACCAAATGTTGTTTCCCTTTGGGAAGATATGTATAACACCTGGATTGAAAATTTCGCACTCGAACCATCTATGTACAACCCTGCTGCGACAGCTGATACACCCGTTAGCAATCCTGCATTCAAATTAGGAAAAGGATACAACCTGGATTATAAGCCCGACTACGAAAATCAAATCAGGCCCATTCTTAACGCGGCGCATCTTCAAATGTGGGCAACTAATTTAGTAGCATCGGGACAGGGAGCACATAAAAAAGTTGCAGAGCAACCCATGACTGGAGAAAAATGGGTTCAAATAATGAATTTCCTAAGGAATCCAAACTTACCAAACAACGATGATGCACAAAATGGAACCAAAATGCCGC
>JBBKXU010000426.1:0-5122 GCA_037969645.1 Ferruginibacter sp.
CTGGAAGAAGATGTTATGAATCTGGTGGCGCATAGCCATTATAAAAGAGTACCAAACTACAGAGACCTGTCTCCGCAGGATGAATGGGATCTTTTAGAGAATCATTATAACCGCGTAACTGATACCTGCATACCCGAAGAAGAAGCATTCAGGCGATTGCAACAGCATATTCATAAAATATGGAAAGACGCTGATGATAAAGGCGAACGTTATTTTCCGCATGAGTATATGTATAAAATGTTGTTGAGTGGCGTTTTAGAGCAGTATTACGAGATTGATCCTAAGAACAGTTGGATGCTGGCCGCAGCACAAAAAGGAATTCCCATTGTTTGCCCCGGCTGGGAAGACAGTACCATGGGAAATATTTTTGCATCCTACATTATTAAAAACGAAATGAAAGCTACCACCATGAAAAGTGGTATTGAATACATGGTTTGGCTGGCCGATTGGTATCGCAATAATTCAAGCGGTAAGGGTGTTGGCTTTTTTCAGATTGGTGGTGGTATTGCAGGCGATTTTCCTATTTGCGTAGTACCTATGATGTACCAGGACCTGGAATGGCATGATGTGCCTTTCTGGAGTTATTTTTGCCAGATAAGTGATTCAACAACATCCTACGGATCATACTCCGGTGCTGTACCTAACGAAAAAATAACCTGGGGTAAATTGGATATTAATACACCCAAATTTATTGTAGAGAGCGATGCTACGATTGTGGCGCCGCTGATATTTGCGTGGATTTTGGGTTGGTAGTTGTACCACAAAGTTTCACAAAGGTTTTACACAAAGGGCACAAAGTTGAATTTCTTCTTTGTGCCCTTTGTGCTGTATTATCTTAGTGTTCTTTGTGGTAGATTTTACCTCGTCCCCATATTCAACGGCGTATCCCGCTTCAGCATATCGTTTCTATTAGCCATTTCCCAGGCAGTATGAAAAATCATTTTTGTTCTTTTTTCGTACAGGGCCCAGTTAATTTTTTCGATGGTATCGGTTGGTTTGTGGTAATCCGATTTTAACATGCCATCATAAAAAAACAATACCGGTATTCCTTTGCGGGCAAAATTGTAATGATCGCTGCGGAAGTAGATGCGGTTCCGGTCATTAGGGTCATCAAACTTATAATCCAATACCAGATTGGTATATTTATTATTCATGCCTTCGTTAATAACCGGTAAATCGCTGCTTAATTTATCATGACCAACCACGTATACATAATTCAAACTATCGTCTGTCATACGCTCTGTATCAACCCTGCCCACCATATCAATATTTAAATCCACAGTAGTTTTTTCTAATGGATAGAAAGGGTTTTCGCTGTAATACTCGCTGCCCCATAAGCCCTTTTCTTCGCCGCTAACGGTCATAAACACCATGGTTCTTCTTGGCCTGTTGCCTTCGGCTGCTGCTTTGGCAAAAGCTTCAGCCATAACAATAACTGAGCAGGTGCCGCTGCCATCATCATCGGCGCCATAATAAATCAGCCCGTTACGTATGCCCAGGTGATCGTAGTGCCCGGTAACAAAAACATACTCGTCTTTTTTATCGGTACCCTCAACAATACCAACCACATTACTGGCATTAATGGTTGTGCGGTGTTTCTTGAATTCAAATTCAATCTTCACGTTTTGTTCAAATGCCAGTGATTTATCAAACTCGTTATTGCTTTTGGCAAGGCTGATTAGACTGTCTATTTGATTGCCTACTATACTTTTTACAAATGCATGAGAAAGCTGTGCAAAATTTAGTTGTTTAGATTCTGCGCTGTTTCTGGGAAAGTAGACGCTGGTTTTTTTACCGTTTTCAACAGCCCGTTGGTTAAAGCCTTCCTGACTGGGGTTTATTATTAATACACCCGATGCTCCTCTAGCGGCAGCTGCGGCTAATTTTTTAGATATGCCGGGGAAAGTCCATTCGCTGGAACGGCCGTTGCTGCCAATAAAATACTTACCATCCCTTTTAGGTTCGCCCAAGAAAAGCAGCACCACTTTGCCTTTTACATCAATACCCTTGTAATCGCTGTATAGTTCATCATCGATACCATAACCGGCGAAAATCACTTTTTTCGATTTAAATTTTCCTGTTTCATTGTTATTCAACGGCACAATAAAATCGGTGCCAAAAACGGCATTGGTACCGCCGGCTTCTAACTCAGCTTTTTTTAAACTATCTTGATAAAGCGGGTAAAACTGTTGGTAACCTTTTAAAGCCGGTACCGTTTTTAAACCCATGGCTTTATACTGAGCTTCTATATAAGCAGCGGCTTTTCGCTGGCCTTCTGTTCCGGTTTCACGGCCTTCCATTTCGGCACCGGCAATAATGGTCAAGTGTTTTTTAAGATTATCACCGGTAATTATTGCTGCATATTTCGCAGATGCATCTGCTTGGGCAAAAGCAACGCTTGTGCCTGCAAATAAGCAGATAAATAGTACTAATTTTTTCATTCTAGAATTTTAGGAACAGGAAAAGTAATCAAAACTATACAGCCCTGATTGTATTTTTGATAAACGGTGATATAATCTTTCGGAGTTTATTTAGCAGGAAATTTTTTCTACACGGTTTTGATGACGGCCACCTTCGTAGGCAGTGTTCATAAAGATATCGAGCATTTTTTCGGCATCGCCATCACGTACAAAACGTGCAGGTATGCAGATGATGTTGGCGTTATTATGTTTACGGGCCAGTTCGGCCAGCTCTTCTCCCCAGCAAATGGCAGCCCTTATCCCTGCGTGTTTATTAGCCGTCATAGCAACGCCGTTGGCACTGCCGCAAAGTAAAACACCAAATGCCGCTTCGCCTTTTTCTACTGCTGATGCTACCGGGTGTGCAAAATCGGGATAGTCAACCGAATCTTTATTGTAGGTTCCAAAATCTTTGAACTTTAACCCTTCTCCTTCTAAAACAGAAATAAGGTCTTCTTTACAATCAAATCCGGCATGATCGCATCCGATGGCTATGGGGAGTGTTAGGTTGAATGGGGACATAAGTAATGGATTATTGATAATGAAATAATTGATAATGTCCCTGTAAATTTAAGGAATAAAAACCGCAAGTACCTAGAGCCCAATTATTCATTATCCATTAAATAATTATCCATTAACACTAGCTCCATTCTTTTTCTACCTTAGCTTTTTTTCTGTCAACCCGTGCAACTAGTTGAATACTGATCCAATAAAGCAGTAATAAGGGGATGGCTACAATTAACTGGCTTGTAATATCGGGTGAGGGTGTAATAACCGCTGCTACAAGCAGAATAATTACAAAAGCGTACTTGGAGTATTTTTTTAAAAACTTAGCTGTTATAAGGCCCACTTTTGCCAATACAAAAGCCAGAACGGGCAGTTCAAAAGCAATGCCGCAACCTAAAACCAGATTGGTAAGGCTATCAATATAGTCATTTATAGTAGGCTGGTATTCGATGGAGCCCATGCTACCCAGCGTAAAGCTGGCTAGAAAATTAAAAGTAAAAGGAGCCAACAAATAATAACCAAAAGCGGCGCCAATAAAGAAACACATGGATACCCAAAAAATGCTTCCACGGGCATATTTTTTTTCTTTGGCAGACAGTGCTGGTGTAATAAAACGCCATAACTCCCAGAAATAATAAGGAAATCCTGCAATTATGGCACCTATCATTGCTATGGATAAAGCAGATGTAAATGTGCCGTTTACCTCGGTAACTATAAACTTGATTTTTACGGGAGGCATACACAGGCTATCGCCTGCGCCCAGCCAATGGCCAAATTTGCAGAGTGCTTCGTACATCACAAAGTCTTCGCTGGTTGGCGCCAGTATAATATTGTCGTATATCCAATCTCTGAAAATAAAAATGCAGATGGCAAGTACCAACCAAACAATTACCGAACGCATCAAATGCCAGCGCAGCGCCTCAATATGCCCCATAAAGGACATTTCTTCCGGCTCCGGCTCGTTTTTATTACGTAGTCGCTTAAAAAACTGTTTTCTATCTGATGATTCTGTTGCCAATAGTATAATTAGGATTGCAAAGGTAAAGCACTAATGCTTTAATCAAACAGCTGTAGTATATAAAATACGGATTAGAAGCGGTTTAAGTTTATATAAAAGAGAAGCCCCGGTAGAAACCGGGGCCGTTACCAAAACTAACTGCTTATGAGAAATTTGAATTGTTCGTTGTTTGTACTGTTATAAACGCAAAACCAGTGCCAAAGGTTTTATTATAACTGTTAAGAATTTCTTAATACCGATTTCGCTCAAAATTTGGCTGCTACTTACATTAACGAAAAAAAGAACTTATTTATTTTTTAATTGGGGCAATTTTCCTTTTTTAAGTGCCTAGAACCTGAAAAAGGGTTGCACAATAAATAGACAATTATCTTAACCAGAAGTTTAAGGCCAATAAAAAAGCACCCCGATTATAAGGGTGCTTTAACATTTTTATAGGTTTTAGACTATTTAATAAAGCCTTTTATTAGGTCCATTAAACCGCCGCCGCCATTTTTTTGTTGCTGAGCCTGGGCACCGCCTGCCAATTTGCTAACAATGTCCATCAATCCGCCACCACCACTTTGCTGACCGCCACCACCACCAGTGAACTGCCCAATCAGGTCCTGAAAATTAAATCCACTGTTGCCGGAGCTTTGCTGCTCTTGTACCACTTGCGCTGTTTGTCCGCCGGTGATGGAACTTAAAAGGCCTTCTAATGAAAAGCCATTATTATCTGAGCTATTGCTCTTATTGATTAAATTACTCAACACATTGGGTATTAAATTATTGGCAACATTATTAGCCTGAGCACCTCCAATTTTATATTTGCTCGTCAATTTACCTGCAAAATGACCAATCATCATATTTACAATTGGGTTACTCATTAAACTGTTTTTATCGTTACGCTGCTGGCCACCATTACCTGTAAACATCGAAATAATATTTTGTAAACCTCCGCCAGCTACCATATTTCGTAAACCACCGGCAACGGTGTTAGTAGCTTCGGCAACTACTTCATTATTATACTCATTGGGTACGTCCGGATTGTTGTTAACTGCATCGTTGGCGTTTTCTTTTACCAGATTAAATAATTGTTCTAACATAATTTTAAAATTTTAGTGATAAATATTTTGAGATAAAACCGAAGGGAGGTTAATAT
>JBBKXU010000427.1:0-8081 GCA_037969645.1 Ferruginibacter sp.
GTCTGCCGCCATCAACTGGTAAATTAATGCCATTTATATAAGCCGCTGCCGGAGAGCATAAAAAAGCAACGGCTGCACCAAACTCCTCGGGTCTGCCAATTCTGCCAACCGGTATTTCGGCTACTAACTGCTTCATAATTTCATCTTCAGATACGTTTCCTGCTTTGGCTTTGGTAGATATTACGTAATCGGCCCTGACCGTTTTGGTAAAGCCGGGCAGAACATTATTGACGGTGATACCAAATGGGCCCAACTCGCCTGCCAGCGTTTTTGCCCAGTTGGCAACGGCAGCCCTTATTGTATTACTGACACCTAAACCCGAAATTGGATTTTTCACCGAAGTAGAAATAATATTAATAATCCTTCCAAAACCCGCTTGCTTCATACCCGGTACTACGGCTTGAGTAAGGTTGTGGTTGTTTATTAGATGATTGTTGAATGCAGTCAAAAATTCTTCTGGCTTGGCCGTTAGAGCTGCGCCGCCTGGAGGACCGCCGGTATTGTTTACCAGAATATTGACTATGTTATTTTTTATAAAACTATCAATAGCTGTTTTAACAGCCTCTGTATCAGCAAAATCGGCAACAAGCCACTGGTGCTCTTGTCCTTTTGACGTATCAAGTGTTGAAGCAGCTTCTTTTAATTTATCTTCGTTTCGGGCCATTAATACCACGTTGCAACCCAGCAAAGCCAGTTCAGCAGCGCTTGCATAGCCAAGCCCCTGTGTACTTCCGCATACCAGGGCAGTTTTATTAGTAAGATCAAGATTCATGTAAAATATTTGGATAAAGCTACTATAAAAATTATTTCCTTTGCGGATGTTCAACTTCTATCCCAAAATTTGAACTAATCTTCTAAAGGAATATGATCAACTATCACTTTTTTCTTCAGCATATCTTTCATAATCTTCAACCCATTTTCATGAGCCAGTATTTCTGTCGAAAGCGGGTCAAAGGATTTTGTGCGTACAGAATAAGTCATTTTATCTGCCCCTACTTCAAATAAACTGGCTTCCCAAAAATAACTGGTACTGCTGATATAATATCCCGGTGCAAAAACTCTTTCATATACATTAGCAGAATACTTGTCCAGATTGCCATATGTATTTGCAGGTTGGTTGAAATAACCGCCCGGATAATATTTGTCTTCTTTTTCTTTACTGATTAAAACCAAGGTAATAACGGCATCAACACCTGTTGATTTAAACTCGGCTATAATTTCTTTTGCCGATAGCTTCTTATAAGCCATTGATTCGTACACCTGCAGAGAGGAAACAGCATGATAGCCTTTTTCTACAAGATCATTTACCAGGTGCGTTTCAATTTGCTTTCTTACAGTACTGTCTGTTTGTGGTAAAATACCCCAAACCATAACATTGTGATAGAGTTTGGTTACGGCATCTTTTGCCTTCCAGGAAGAAGTGATTTTAGTGGAATTGCAGGAAATGGTGATCAAAGCAGCAATAAAGGCGGGTAAGAATTTTATAAGTTTCATAGTTCCAATTTTGGTAAAATTATGCCCGGGAATCCTCTGCACCTATGATATTTGGCATATAAAACCCTAATTCCTGTCATATAAAACCAAGCTTTCTTCCCAGTGCATTATTTGCTCACATTTTGTAAATAATTGTGGATAATTCGTTCCCCATAAAAATCCGTCCATTCAGTTATATTCGCAGCACTGAAAAAAGCGAAAATGGCTGAGCAAGCAAACAATGATTATAATGAGGAATCTATCCGCAGCCTCGACTGGAAAGAGCATATACGGCTCCGCCCTGGAATGTATATCGGCAAACTGGGCGATGGCAGCAGTCCCGATGATGGTGTGTATGTTTTAATAAAAGAAGTTATTGATAATTGTATTGATGAGCATACTATGGGTCATGGTAAGCATGTGGACGTAAATATCAAGGATAAAACTATTACCATACGTGACTATGGCCGTGGTATTCCATTGGGCAAAGTGGTTGATGTGGTTAGTAAAATAAATACCGGAGCCAAGTACGACAGTAAGGCTTTTCAAAAAAGTGTGGGACTGAACGGTGTTGGTACAAAAGCTGTGAATGCTTTGAGTAATTATTTTAAAGTATCTTCTTTTAGAGATGGAAAGGATAAAACTGCAGAATTTGAAAGAGGTGTTTTAACACAAGAGTATAAAGAAATAAAAACAACTGAAGAGAACGGAACGCTGGTAATTTTTGTGCCGGATGACAAGATATTCAAGAATTTTCATTTTGTACAGGAATACCTCGATAACCAATTCTGGAATTACTGTTACCTGAATGCAGGTTTAGTGATGAATCTGAATAACAAAAGGTATGTGAGCAAAAATGGTTTGCTTGATCTTTTGCAACGCAAGACCAATGAAGACGAGATACGATATCCCATCATTCATTTAAAAGGAGAGGATATTGAAATAGCTTTAACACATGAGAATGATTATGGCGAAGAGTACTACAGTTTTGTAAACGGGCAATTCACCACGCAAGGTGGTACACACCTTGCGGCTTTCAGGGAAGTCTTCGTAAAAACAATTCGTGAGTTTTATAAAAAAGATTATGACGCTTCGGATATTAGAGGCAGCATTTGTGCAGCATTGAGTGTACGTGTACAGGAACCGGTTTTTGAAAGTCAAACTAAAACAAAACTTGGTTCTCAAACAGTATCTGAAGGTGGCCCCAGTATGCGGAATTTTATTGGTGATTTTTTAGGAAGAGAGCTTGATAATTTTTTACATAAAAACTCCGAAACAGCCGAGGCATTAAAAAAACGCATTGAGCAGAACGAACGTGAGCGTAAAGATATGGCTGGCATTAAAAAGCTTGCCAACGAAAGAGCTAAGAAAGCAAATCTGCATAATAAGAAACTGAGAGATTGCAAGTTTCATTACAATGATGAAGCAACCGGCAAAGACAAAGATAAAATTGCGGAGAAACAAAAAGAAAGTACCATTTTTATTACCGAGGGCGATAGTGCCAGCGGTAGTATCACTAAGGCCAGAAATGTGGAGACACAGGCAGTTTTCAGTCTGCGTGGTAAGCCACTTAACTGTTACGGATTAACCAAGAAGGTGGTGTACGAAAATGAGGAATTCAATTTATTACAACATGCATTGAATATTGAAGAAGGCTACGAAGGCTTGCGTTACAATAATATTGTATTTGCCACCGATGCCGATGTAGATGGTTTGCATATCCGTTTATTATTAATGACTTTCTTCTTGCAGTTTTTCCCCGACCTGGTAAAGAACGGACATGTTTATATTTTAGAAACTCCTTTGTTCCGGGTTAGAAACAAACAAAAAACCATTTATTGCTATAATGAACAAGAGAAACAGGAAGCAACCAGGGAATTAGGTAACAAACCTGAAACAACCCGTTTTAAAGGACTGGGAGAAATTAGTCCGGATGAATTTGCCCGATTTATTGGGGAAGATATGAAACTGCAGCCGGTGATGCTTTTACCCGAAACGCATATACAGCAACTGCTGGAATATTATATGGGGAAGAATACGCCGAGCAGGCAGGATTTTATTATTGATAATTTGAAGGTGGAGATGGATTTGGCGGAAACCCCCTCCGCCCCCTAAAAGGAGAACCTGGAGTTTTTATGTTGAAAGAGTATTAATTAATTGAAAGTTTAAATTTATTATAGAGCATGATTCACATAGTTTTTCAAGAAGCAGATATTGCCGCATTAGAAAAGAGTTTTGAACTGGATGAAACATTACAGGGAGATGTAATTCAGATTAAAGATGATTACGCAGTTGGCCCTTTAAATAATTTATTTACCGAAGAAGGACTTGAAGTCCGCAAACAATGGTGGCGTGATGTTTTGGCTGGCGGTGATTATGACGGCAAGGTAGATGCAGGTGACGTAGATGATGCAAAAACAGTTGCTGACTTAAAAGAGCGGTTAGATAATAACGCTGAGGAGTTTATATGGATTTGGGCTGCTCAAAACAAACATGATGTAAGTGGTTATTATTGGTTGATGAGTCAGTTGAAAGAGTACCAAGGGCGGATATTTATTTTTTACCTTAACAATCTGCCTTTCTTAAATGAAAAAGGGAACTTGTTTTATCCCGAGAATTTGTTTGAGATACCGGCCAAAGAGTTTGTAAAAGCAAAGAAATTGGAGAGAGAAATAACTGCCAGTGAATTTGAAGTAGATCCGGATGAATGGACAAAACTTTGTGAAGAGAATAAAGGCGTTCGTTTATTAGAAGGCGGCAAAAAACTGGTGCAGGAAGATTATGATTTTTATGATGCGGAGCTTAAGAAACTGGTAACGGGTGATTGGCAAAAAGCGTCAAAGATTATTCATACGCATCTTACCAAAGCTAAGCATACAACTGGTGACGCATATCTCTTATCGAGGTTAAAAGGTATGATTGCAAATGATATGTTTGATGTGCAGGGAACGATTGGCAAGATGAAAGAATTTGAAGTGAAGTTGAAATCAGCAGGTTAAAAATTTCTTTTATGAAGAATATAATCAAACTCGAAGAATTAGGAATGCTTGTGATTAGCATTTTTGCTTTAGCTAGTTTTGAACTTGCCTGGTGGGTTTACCTGATCCTTTTTTTAGGACCAGATATCAGCATGTTGGGTTATTTGCTGGGCAATAAAATTGGAGCAGCGTGTTATAACATATTTCATCACAAAGGAATTGCGCTGGCTTTGTTTTTAACTGGTTTTATTTATCATGACTGGCTGCTGCAGGTTACGGGAATAATTTTATTTGGTCATTCATCGATGGACAGAATGTTTGGCTACGGTTTAAAATATAATGAAGGGTTTAAGTTTACGCACCTTGGTGCAATAGGAAAAAATAAGGATTGAAAATCTGAACCATAAATGGCGAAAAGCAAAAAATCAAAAGAGGAATACCAACACACAGATGCCGGCATTGGTGGCCAGTACAAAACCTGGTTTTTAGATTATGCCAGCTATGTAATATTGGAGAGAGCTGTACCAGCCATAGAAGATGGCTTAAAGCCAGTACAGCGCAGGATTTTACATGCTATGAAGGAAATGGATGATGGCCGCTTTAATAAAGTTGCCAACATCATCGGGCAAAGTATGCAATATCATCCGCATGGCGATGCATCTATTGGCGATGCGCTGGTAAACATGGGGCAAAAAGATTTGCTTGTTGAAACACAGGGTAACTGGGGCGACGTAAGAACAGGCGATGATGCGGCAGCACCAAGATATATTGAAGCAAGGCTGAGTAAGTTTGCATTGGAAGTTGCTTTTAATGCTAAAACAACCGACTGGGCATTAAGTTACGACGGACGTAAAAATGAACCTGTAACGCTACCTATGAAATTCCCGATGCTGCTTGCGCAAGGAGCCGAAGGTATCGCCGTAGGTTTGGCAACAAAAATTCTTCCCCATAATTTTTGTGAACTTATTGAAGCATCTATAAAATATTTAAGAGGAAAGAAATTTGAAATTCTTCCAGATTTTCAAACCGGCGGCACTATGGATGCCAGCAACTATAATGACGGTGTTCGTGGCGGCAAAGTAAGAGTGAGGGCAATTATTGAAGAGCAGGATAAGAAAACGCTTTTAATAAAAAGCGTTCCTTACGGTGTTACTACTACGCAGTTGATGGAGAGCATTGTAAAAGCGAATGAACAGGGAAAGATTAAAGTAAAGAAAGTAACTGACCATACCGCAGCCGAAGTGGAAGTGATTGTAGAATTGGCGCCGGGGATTTCTCCTGATATTACCATTGATGCATTGTATGCTTTTACCGATTGCGAAGTAAGCATTTCGCCCAACGCCTGTGTGATTGTAAAAAATAAGCCGCAGTTTTTAAAAGTAACCGACTTATTAAAAACAGCCACAGATAATACAAAAGACCTGCTTGAAAAAGAGTTACAGATTAAGCTGAGTGAGTTACAGGAAAAATGGCACTACACCTCTTTAGAGAAAATTTTCTTTGAAGAGAAAATATACAAGGAACTGGAAAAGAAGCATGAAACCTGGGATAAAGTGCTCGAAGGAATTGACAAAGCTTTTGTTCCTTTTAAGAAATTACTGAAAAGAGATATTACCCGTGAGGACATCATCAAGCTTACGGAAAAACCTGTTCGCCGAATTTACAAACTGGATATTGATGAATTGAATGACCAGATAAAAGGCTTAGAAGCAGATATCAAGCAGGTAAAACACGACTTGGCAAATCTTACCGACTATGCTGTTGCTTACTATGAGAACCTGTTGAAGAAATTCGGAAAGGGCAGGGAGCGTAAAACTGAGATAAAACAATTTGATGTTATACGGGCGAAAACGGTTGCCATAGCCAATATCAAGCTGTATGCAAATTTGGCCGATGGATTTATTGGAACCGGGTTGAAGAAAGATGAACTCATTGCAGAAGTTTCTGATCTGGATGATATCATTGCATTTACTAAAGGTGGTATTATGAAGGTAGTACGGGTTGCCGATAAAGTATTTATAGGCAAAGATATTTTGCATGTGGCTGTGTTCATGAAAACGGATGATCGCACCACATACAATATGATTTATGTTGATGGTAAATCAGGAATCAGTTATGCAAAACGATTCAATGTTACCGGTATTACCAGGGATAAGGAATACGATCTCACCAAGGGAGCTGACAAAAGCCGTGTACATTATTTTTCTTCAAATCCCAATGGTGAGGCGGAAGTGGTGAAAATTATCTTAAGTCCCAACTGTAGCGCCAGAAATAAGGAAATCGATTTTTATTTTGAAGAACAGGATATAAAAAGCAGGGGAAGTATTGGTAATCAGGTTACCAAATATCCCATTAAATCGGTTAAGTTTAAAGAAGCCGGTAATTCAACATTGGATGCAAAGAAGCTTTGGTTCGATAATAAATTCGGTAGATTAAACACCGATGAAAAAGGCGATTACCTGGGCAAGTTTGAGGCCGAAGACAGGTTGCTTGTTATTTTTAATGATGGTAATTACGAAATAAAAGACCAAGAGCTAACCCAGCGTTTTGAAGTGGATAAGGTTTTGCTTATCGAAAAATTCGATGCTGAAAAAATCATTACGGCTGTTTATTTTGACAAAGAAAAAATTCAATACAGCGTTAAGCGATTTAAAATAGAAACATCTACTTTACACAGTAAGTTTTTCTTTATTAAAGAAGGAGACGGTAATTACCTGGAAGCGGTAACTACAGATCCCGAACCAATATTGGCTATGCAAAGTGGCAGGGGAGCACAGGTAACTAAAGCAAAGATAAAAATAACAAAAGTTGTTGATGTAATGGGCTGGAAAGCGCTGGGGAACAAGCTTGCAGACTTTAACAAGTCTATCGAAATGCAATGGGAAGCACCTGCATCGAACAATCCACAGGCTGCGTTGTTTGAATAATCTGAATAAATAAAAAAATATATCATGAGATACATTCTTGTTGCCTTACTTTTCGCTTTTACTTTTAGTGTTTCCGCACAGGATAGTTTAATTTTTTCTAAAACAGAAATTATTTATGGCCGTAAAGATGGCATGGCATTAACCATGATGATGCTGAAACCTTTGCAGAAATCAAACGGAAAAGCCATTATCAGCGTACTTAGCGGCAACTGGGTTTCTTCGGAAAGAATGAGAGAAGGTTTCTCTGAAAGATCAAATCTTTATCTCGAAAGCGGCTACACCGTATTTGGTGTGATGGTCGGTTGCCAGCCTAAGTATGCAATTCCAGATGAAATAAGTGATTTAAAGAGATCTGTTCGCTTTATTCGCTATAATGCAAAAGAGTATGGCATTGATGCAGATAAGATCGGCATTACAGGTTCTTCATCCGGCGGGCATTTATCTTTAATGATTGCAACTGCTGATGATGTTATTGATTCAAAAGCAACTGATCCGGTTGATAAGGTATCCAGCAGAGTACAAGCTGCTGCTGTGTTTTATCCGCCAACCGATTTCGTTAACTATGGCGCCGCTAATACGACCGGCAAAGTAAACGAAGCTGGTTTAGTTATGGCACGGGTAGCTGCAGCATTCGATTTTAAAGAATGGAATGTTGCGACGGGAACTTTCGTATCCATTACAGAACCCGAAAGAAGGTTTGCAT
>JBBKXU010000428.1:0-3883 GCA_037969645.1 Ferruginibacter sp.
CGAAGGAATGGCGAGAGTTACTTTAAATGGGAACTATGGTTATATAGATAAGACAGGTAAACTGGTAGTTGCCAGCAAATACAGGCTGGCAGAAGATTTTAGTGATGGCCTTGCACTGGTATTCCGAGACAAAAAGTACGGTTACGTGGATAAAACCGGCAAAGAAATAATACCAATACAATTTGAAGAAAGCTATTCGTTTAAAAACGGACTGGCCATTGTGTACGTCAAAAAAAGATTGGTATTTCTTGATAAAAACGGAACCTTGTATAACGAAGATTAATCGTCTTTCTTCATTAAAACCGTACGAATAGGGAATGGGATATTGATACCTTCTTTATTATAACGCTCATGCAGCTTTTTAATAAACTCACTTTTAATGGCAAACTGGGCGGAGTAATCATTTACTCTTAAAATGGCTTTCAGGTTTATGCTACTGTCACCAAAACCATAAAAGCGGATAATGGGTTCAAAATCTTTAACACCGCCCTCCATGTCGTTGAGCGTTTGTTTAATTACTTCTTTGGTTACTGTTTCTACATGGTTAAGATCGCTGTCGTAACTAACGCCAACTTCTACAAGAAACGATAAATGGGAGTGCGGTAAATAATAATTGATAACAATCATATCGGCCAGTTTTGCGTTTGGTACGATAATGATATGATCACTCATAGCACGGATGGTAGTGCTGCGCCAGGTTATATCTTCTATATAACCATCTTCACCCGAAGCAAGTTTTATAAAATTGCCATGATTTAATTTGCCTGAACCGATGATTTGCAAGCCCGCAAACAGGTTGGCCAACGTGTTTTGTAAGGCCAGCGCAACTGCTAAACCACCAACGCCTAAGGCCGTAAGCATCGGAGTAATTGATATTCCCTGCGACTGAAAAATAACCAATAAACCAACAATGTAAATGACTACCCTTACAATATTACCAACGATGGAAGAGGAGGGCACTACAGCGTCGGAATCGGAGGCTTTAATACTCAACATACCCGAAATAATCCGGGCGGTAATAAACGTTGCAGAAACAATATAAAATATCAGCAGGCCGTTTTCGAGCCATACATAAAAGCGACTTTCCAGTTGTAAGCGGTTAAGACCCAGAAAAAGCCCCAATGCTAAAAACCAAGGAATTACCCAGTTACGGATGGTTTTGACAATAAGATCATCAGATTTGATAGCCGTTTTAGCGGCCAGCTTCGAAATCAATGGCATAACAATCTTATGCAAAAACAAACCAATTGCAAAACCCGAGATTACATATATTACTAACTGAATTATATCGTTTTCACTCATTGAACGCTTTTTTATTGTAGCTGCAATTTACTTTATATGCAGTACAATACATAGTTAAAACTTAATTTGAAGAAACCCCGGAAACACAACAGAAAAAAAACTTAATCGGCTGCACCAAGAGGCAACGTAATTACCAGCTGGCAACCGTTGTTAGGGGAAGTTGTGAGCGTCATGTTGCCAGCATGCATATCTGTACGCCTTCTTATATTTTCAAGCCCAATGCCTTCTTGAATCAATTCCCGATTAAAGCCAATTCCATCATCGGTTACGGTAAGGATTACATAGTCGTTGTCTAATTGCAGCTTAATTTCAACTTTTTGAGCTTTAGCGTGTTTTACTATATTATTAAGTTGTTCCTGCACAATTCGGTATAAATTGTTTTGGATATCGGCTTCAATTGCTGTAATCTTAAAGTCATCAACTTCAAGCTTTATTTCAAACTGACTGGTTTTCTGCATTGGCTCGGTAAGCCATTCAAGCATTTCTTTTAACGTAACTTCTTCTTTTGAATAAGGAGTTAATCGATGAGAAAGGTTCCTGATATCATTTATCGCTTCGTTAATATATCCGGTGCATTCTTTAAGTGTTGCGGTAACATTGACACCGTCTTTGTTACTTTTAATGGCCATTCCCAAATAAAGTAATGTGGCACTCAGCAGTTGGTTGACATTGTCATGCAGTTCCATCCCAAGTTCAAGTTTTTCTTTTTCCTGAGCGGCTATAATAGCGATAGCCATATTCTTTTCATGTTCGGTTTCCTTTGTTACATCCTGCATGGCGCCTATCATTCGGATAGGTAATCCTTCGGTACTATACACTACAAATGCCCGATCGAAAATATATTTATAGGTATTATTTGCACAACGGAAGCGATATTCTAACTGAAAAGTTTGCTGCTTGTTTTTAAATACGTCGTTAACTGTCTTAGAAACTATTTCTATATCATCCGGATGAATATTGCTTTTCCACCAATCGCCAATCGCATCAACCTGGGTGGTTTTATAACCAAACATTTCTGTTATTCCATTATTATATAAAATGCTGTCATTTTCTACATCCCAGTCCCAAATAGTATCACTAGTGGCTTTAGTGAGTATTTCATACCGCTCATTAATAGATTTTATTTCTTTTTCATTTCTGTTTCTTTCTGTAACATCACGGCCAAAGCCAAGCACTCTGCCGTCATCAAGTAGCTTGGTCTTTATTTCCATATCAAGTATAGCTCCTGCCTTAGTTTTAAACTGCCTGTATAAGGTTACCGATTGGCCAGCCAGTATCGCTTCATATTTTTCGGTGCTGATAATCATTTCCCCAACGAGGATATCAGCAAATGTCAATTTTGAAAATTCTTCTTTTGTGTAACCCGATATATCGCAGATAATATCATTGAATTCATGAATTACGCCATCGAACGAATAAATAAATATCACATCACTTGCTTGTTCAAAAAGGTTTCTGTACTGTTTTTCGCTGCTCTTTAGTTCATCCGTCAGCTTCTTTTTTTCAGTAATATCATTAAAAACCAAAACTGCTCCTTCAACCGATCCGTTTGCATCCATCAATGGCGAACCATTATTGCTGATAATAATTTGTTCTGAATTTTTTTTATATAACAATGTGTTATTTTCCAACTCAATTGTTTTTCTTTCAGTTATAATGCGGCTTACAATATTGTTAAATGGTTTTCCGGTTTCTTCATTAACAACATTATATACTTTAGTCAAAGGTCGATATCTGGCATCTTTATATTCCCATCCGGTTAGTTTTTCAGCAGCCGGATTCATATACATTATTTCGCCATTTTTTCCTGTAGTTATTAATCCTTCATTTATACTATTGAGTGTTACGCTAAAGTGTTCCTTACTTCTTGCCAGTTCAATACTTATTTTATTTGCCTTGTTTATTTCTTTGATCAAAAAATAAATTACAACAACAATCAGTAGAATGGCTGCCAGGATGCCTGCGTAAGCAAGATTATTATTTCGGCTGTTTATACTATTGAAATTAGTTTCCGCTTCTTTTTGCCTTTTATTAATTGCCGAGTTAGTAGCTTCATTAATTTTTAAAATTGAATCTGTTAATTCTACACCTCTTGCGGTTGCCAGCAAACTTAGCGCTTCCTCACTATTATCTTCATCACATAATTTAGTGATTTGTTGCATGAAGTTAATTTTTGCCTGCACCAGCTGGTCAAATTCCAGGAACAGCGTCGGATCCAATCCACTATTTTTTCTGTTCTGCCCTTCCTTAAGTTCTTTGTATTCTGATTGAATGGATGCTATGTGCACTTTAAATTTTTCTACAAACAGCTTATTTCCGGTTGCGGCATAGCCTCTTCCGGCCGATTCGGCCGATTGTATACTCAGAAATAAATCATCAAACCTGTCTTGCTGTTGCTCAAGTTCGGTTTGCTTGGCATAGTCAAGTTCCAGCCACTTATTTTGTTGAGAAAACAAGTACATAGCAGCTCCCAATAATAACGCCGAAAAGAATGCCGTTAAGAGCAATACCCTTTTTCTGGTTAACCATTTTGATATGTGTTTATTGTAAATTATCATTTTTTGTCTCCTCTGTTCTGCAA
>JBBKXU010000429.1:0-9857 GCA_037969645.1 Ferruginibacter sp.
GAAAACGGGCTTCAGATATCTGAAGCCCGTTTTCTTTTATAACTAAAATATTATTGAGGTAACATTACCTGGTTTATTTTATTTATTGTACCGTTGATATAATGCTGATCGCTTGTTCCAAATGGTTCTGGAAAAGGGTTAATAGCAATATTTGATGCAGTTGCATTTGCAATTCCCTTTATAGTCGCAGCACTTACCTGTCCGCCTGTAAAAGTACAAACCAGACTAACACCCGGATGCGTAGGTATAGCACTATTAAGAAGTGTTGGATATGAAGTAGCTGTTGTTGGGAAATTATTTAGAAATGCTCTTTTATCCATCATGTGATATACCACTATTCCTTTAACAGTAGTTGGCGTAAGCACGTTTGCTACTAAAGGATTGGCAAAAATTGTTGGTGAAGATGCCAGAAAAGCGGCCTGGGCTGCTGCTGTAGCAGGAGGAACACCTTGGGCAATTAAGGCAGCAGTTATCTGAGCCGTTAAAACTGCTTGAAAAGCCGCATTAGTAGGAACATACACACTAACATTAGGACCAAAATTCGCCAGTACCCACTGAAGACTTGCAGAAGTTGTAGGAGCAACTCCGCTATCTGCACGAAGCACAGCAGCTCTAAAATAAGTCATGTCTGCATCAACATTTATCCTGTCCCACATAGCCCTTGAAGGTGGTGCAGGTACGGCAGCAACAGTATGATAAACACCGTTTGCAACCGTAGCGTTTAAGCCCGTAATAGGCACATTGTTAACCCATGCGCCGTTACGTGTACTTGGCGATGTTGTTAACCTTACCAATGGATTGAAAGCGGGAGTACCCGTAGTCGGATTCAAATTAGTTGGATAAAAGAAATTAGGAAATGTACTTGGTATGCTTGCCGTTGTAATAGTTTGGGCAATAATATTATAATTTACAATACTGGCAGCAGATGACGCGGAAATAGCAGAGTTGATAAAACCAACAAATACTGGATCGGGTGAATTTATGCCTACAGCTCCACCAGAAATTACGTTAATGAACTGCCTCATAGCAGCATTATCAGGTACAAACATGGTAAAGCGCAATGATCTTGTATTGATAGTAGCTAATGTAGCCGGACCAGCCCTTAAAATCAGCTTATAATATAAACTGTCGTTTGGTATTGCAGCAATAGCCTGCCCCAAAGTAAGGCCCGTAGGCGTTACAACCGCCGGAGCCGTTAGTTGCTCAAGATCTTTATTACAAGAAGATAAAATCAGCATCATTGCCGTCAGAGCCAGCAAGAATTGAATTTTAATCCTTTTAGTTATATGTTTCATATTTATAATTTTATTTTTATTATTAGTTTTATGCAGATTGATTAATAAATATTGTAACCAAAGCTTACATAGTATAAACCGCCGATCTGTGAATTACCTATCGCATTGTAAAAAGGCTGGTTAAGTAAATTGGTAGCTCCCAGCTTAATGATTGATTTGTTGGCCTTAGGTAATTTTAAACTGATTTGTGCATCCACAGTTTGAACTGCTGGTAAATTACCGGTAGCGAAATCTCCCTGATACAAGAAACCTCCCTGATAACGATAAGCTACATTAGCACCTAATCTCTTGCCAGGACCAAAACCTGAATTACCAAATGAAACGTTTCCTTTGTATTTAGGTGCGTTGAAATAGGCTACAAAATTTGTAGGCACATCAGTCAATACATCCGAAGAAAGGTTAGCAGCTACTGTAAAATTCAATGGTAATCTGTAATCAAGTCCTAAACCAAAACCGTAAGTTTTAACCTTATCGGTAGAGTTAACAGGAATTGACAGCCTTCTGCCATTTAAAGTATCGCCCAAGGCTATAGCAGCACCGCTCTGCTGAACAGTTACTTTTCTACCCAGGAAATCTTTGTAGGTTCCAAAGTAACCATAAACATCAACCAACAACTTGCTCTCCAGCATTAATCCTTTATATCCAAGTTCAAATGATGACAAAGATTCTGGCTTTAAATCTTGTGGCGTAAACAGGGTTATATTACCAGCTCTTAAAGCATCAAAATCATAAGTTGGTTTAGCTGCAAAATTGTAATACTCTCTAAAACCAGGATTACCTCCGATTAAGAATACATTGCTACCCACACCAAGATTAATGAACTGCTGCTGGTTTGATGGGAAACGATAAGCTGTTTGATAAGAAAGGCGAACATTATTATTCTCTTTTACCTTTACCAAAGCAGTAACTCTTGGTGTAACACGGCCTTTAAAATTTTCATTTTTATCATATCTGGCCGATGCTGTTAAATGCAAGCGACTCATTATTTTACGGCTCAACTGCATGTAAGCACCATACTCCGAAATTTTTATTCTTCCGGTAGAATCGGCAAATAATGTTCCTTCAGAATTCAATACATATTGTCTGTAGTTTCCTCCAATTAACAAATCAAACCACTTATTTGTCAAATGGCTCATATTGTAATTACCTTCTAAACTGTACAAATCAGACTTATCTAATAATAACGCACCACCTGTTTTAATTGGTTTTTTACGAATTGAATCATAAGCATTTTTAAACTGTGCGCTGTTAGCTAGTGGGCGACCAATATCTGTTTGTGCACGTGCTAAAGTATGTGCATCTGCGTCGGTCATTCCACCTAACCTTCCACCAAGGTAGGTTTGCGAATACTGAGAGAACCATCCAGTTGCACCACCACTTGGTTTCCAACTCTCGTTAAATAAACGGGTAGCAACAGTTGTGTTATAAGATTCGCCAGCATTTTCCTGCGTGGTGTATGCTCTAAACGACCAGTACCTGTTATTAAACTCCAGTTTGTACTGACCCATTTTAAAATCTTTCAATGAATATCTTTCGCTACCTGTATAAACGGTACTACCTGTACCCCAATAAGCAGCAAATACAGCTTCAGTGTGTGGTGTTATTTTGTAATGCAAAGAGCCACCCAATTTAAAGTTAACTGTGTTTGGATTTGTAACTTCTTTCTCTGTGTAACCAGTACGTGACACATTTATTGCAGCACCGCCGTTTAAAGTATCAATAAAATTCTTAAGGAAAGGTGCTGCAGAAGCTCCAATGGCATTTAATACCGCACTTCTGATTTCGGCTGTAGTTTCATCACCATAAACATTTATACCGTCGTAGTTAGGATCAGATGCTCTGTCGCCTGCTTTTACGCTACCACCAGTGGCAGCCCTTGCATAGTTCCTGTAATCACTACCCTGCCAATCTTTGGCCTGTATTAATTCGGCATTTATTTTAAAAGCAAATTTGTCAGATACTTTTTTACCCCAACGCATGTTCCAGTTATGATAAGGAGATGCTTCACGCTGGGCGTTTTTGCCCACATGCATAATACCTTCTTTAACCAAAACAGAAAGTCCCTGGTATTTAAAAGGGTTTTTGCTGGTCATCAGCAAAGTACCGTTCATACCACCCGGACCATATAATGCTGATGATGCACCAGATAGTAATTCGATATTATCAACATCCAGTTCGCTTAAACCAATGATGGAAGCCACCGAAAAGTTAAGGCCCGGTGCCATATTATCCATTCCATCAACCAATTGGTTAAAACGGGTATTACCGCTTGAGTTAAAACCACGGGTGGTTGGTGTTTTAAAAGTTAAAGAAGATGTAGTAACATCAACACCTTTTAAAGTAGCTACGACATCGTAATAACTGCTCACAGGCGAATTGCGAATATTAGCCGCACTCACCCTTTCAATTGAAACGGGCGACTCAAGAATTTTTTGAGGTACTCTGCTGGCAGAAACAACCACTTCCTGTCCTAATATATTAGTTGGTTTAAATTCAACCTGCACCGTAGCTTTGGTGCTGGAAACCGTTACCTCCTGTAACTCATATCCTATAGAAGAAATCAACAACGTAACCGGTAATTTTTTTACCGTGATATTGAAATTTCCTTTATCATCTGTAAAAGTACCTATGTCTTCTCCTTTTACTATAATGGAAACAGCGCCCGAACCTTCCTTTGTGCTGCTGTTTCTAACATTGCCGTTAATGGTTGAGTTTTGTGCAAAGGCGCCTATCGTAATGATATTGGCCAATAAAAACACAACCAAATAGCTGGTAACTTTTCTCATATCTCGTTTTTTGGTTTTAAATATAAAGCAAATTAAGCACGTTCTTAGGTACCTGAAAAATTTATTTTCCAAGCCTGTTAACAATTTGTTCGGGCCTTATTACTATTTTAATTCCGATGATGGTAATTTAGCAATATGAAATCGTTCAATTTTAAGCAACAAACGGGCTTTTACAGCGGCAAAGTAAGAGATGTTTATTCAATTTCCAATAAATATCTGGTAATGCTTGCCAGCAACCGTATTTCGGCATTCGATGTTATCTTACCTCGCCCTATTCCTTTTAAGGGACAAGTGCTTAATCAGATTGCTGCTTATATGCTGAATGCCACCCAAGACATTTGTCCCAACTGGCTTATAACTACGCCTGCACCCAATATTAGTATTGGCAAAAAATGTGACCCTTTTAAAATAGAAATGGTTGTTAGAGGTAACCTCACCGGCCATGCCTGGCGCACCTATGCGGCAGGTGAAAGGGTTTTGTGCGGTGCCGAAATGCCCGACGGCATGAAAGAAAATGATTACTTCCCCGCTCCCATTATTACGCCAAGCACTAAGGCTTCCGAAGGACACGATGAAGATATATCGCCAGCAGAAATAATTGCCCAAAACCTGGCCACCCAGGCCGAATGGGAAACCCTGAGCAATTACGCCCTACAATTATTTGCCCGCGGTAAAACAATTGCCGCTAAACAAGGTTTAATTTTGGTAGATACCAAATACGAATTTGGTAAGTTAGATGGAGAGATTGTTTTGATGGATGAAATACATACACCAGACTCTTCCCGCTATTTTTATGTAGATGGTTTTGAAGAAAGACAGACAAAAGGCGAACGCCAGAAACAGTTAAGTAAAGAGTTCGTAAGAGAATGGCTTATCGAAAATAATTTTATGGGTAAAGAAGGGCAAAAAGTGCCCGCCATGAGTGATGAATGGATACAAACTATCTCCAGCCGTTACATAGAACTTTACGAAAAAATCATCGGGCAAAAATTTGTACCTGTTGAATTGAGTGATGCCGAAACGGAGAAGTTGGTTGAGGAGGAATTAGAAAAGCTATTGTGATCCAACAACGATTTTCTCCATAATCGGTGTCTCTACTAACAGCTACGCAGTTTTACTAAGTTGACTTATATTTCAATGTATTCAACTTTCCATTAGCTTCTTCCCATCGCCGGATAAATCAAATACTCAATTACAGGAATAGAAAGTATCCCCACTAGAAAAAGTATGGCTAAATGTAGTTCTATTTTATATTTCTTTTTCCACAGCAACTTAATTTCATCGCTATTAGTTTTAATTGGCTTTAAGTATCTTGAAAATGGCAAATAATAAATTAGCTCCGAAAGCGAACAAGCGCTCGAAAAAAAGTCTACATGCTCTGTAATAAATCCTCTATACAATCTATTTTTTGTCAAGGCTCGAATTCTAAGGTATATGATTGCTTCGTTGATATATAAATAGAAAAAAAGTATAAAATAGCATGTCCCAATTATCGTTATAACGTTCAGCATTTTAATATTTATCTGTGTTTACAACTTCCCTGCCGCCATCAGAAAAAGTAAACCTGTTACTAGAACCAAAAAGCCGGAAAAAATACCAGCCAAAAAAAATCAAAGACAGAATCAGTATTGCCCAAGCATTTTTTCTCAAAGAAGACTGATATTCGCCTAAACTCACAATGGGCTTTGTATATCCTTTTGAAAATATCTGACACAGTTCATTAGGATCTGCAGAATACCAGGTTGTATTTCCGTCGGTTACAAAATTTCCCCGTTTGTCAGTTACAGGCCTCGTAATAAATTCTACGCTGTCGCCTATATTAACCAAATTTTTTATTGCTGCAGCTTTCAGCGAAATTGAATATTCTTTTTCATCACTCTCCAGTTTAAATATAATGGTAAGTGATGAGTCACGGTATTGCCTGTCCTTTATTTCGGAAATGAAACTTTTTTGTGCCACTACGCCGCTATGTTTTATCAAGCTTTCCCTACTGATTGTTGAGTTAATAATGTCTTTAACGCTAATCATTAACAACACTAAAGCAAAGCCCAGTATTATATTACTGACAGTAAATAACCTGCGGATAAATTTCATAACTATTTCGGCAATTTCTCTTTATTTATCTCATCCAGTCTGGGCCTCAACCGCTTTTTACTTTTATTAAAAACCATCATGCCCTTATCAATGCCTTTGCGTAATTCTTTCTGATCTTCTATCGGCATATTATAAACAGTCTGGCATTCAGGCGTGCAGCAGCCGTCAAATTGTTTTGCACAGTCTTCGCATTGAATGAACAATAAATGACAGCCATCATTTAAGCAGTTGGTATGTGTATCGGCGGGTTTACCGCATTGGTGGCACTTGGCAATAATGTCTTCAGTAATCCGCTCTCCCAGCCTGTCATCAAATACAAAATTCTTACCTACAAATTTGGGTTCCAGGCCGGCAGCTTTTGCCTGCCTTGCATAATTAATAATGCCGCCTTCCAAATGATATACATGGTTAAATCCATGATGTAACATATAAGCGCTTGCTTTTTCGCAACGGATGCCGCCGGTGCAGTACATGATGATATTTTTGTCTTTACTATCTTTCATCATATCTACTGCCATTGGCAGTTGCTCACGGAAAGTATCGCTAGGTATTTCTATGGCTTTTACAAAATGCCCCACTTCGTATTCGTAGTGGTTACGCATGTCAATTACAATTGTATTCTCGTCTTCCAGCAAGCTATTCATCTGCGCTGCATTAACATAACTGCCTTTGTTTTGCATACTGAAACCGGGATCCACAATACCATCAGCTACTATCTTTTCTCTTACTTTAATTTTAAGTACCCAAAAAGATTTACCATCATCATCAACAGCAATATTCAACCTTATATCATTTAATGCAGGTATAGTATTCAGATAATCTCTAAATGCATCTACATTACTATCGGGCACACTGATTTGTGCGTTGATACCTTCTGTTGCAATATAAATTCGACCAAATACTTTTAAAGCATCCAGCGCTTTGTACATTTCTTCTCTGAATAGCTTGGGCTCATCAATTAAAAAATATTGATAGAAAGACATTGTGGTACGATGCTCGGTTTCGGCCAACATCAGTTTCTTTAATTCCGCCTGGGAAATACGATTGTGTAATACTGCCATAATTTTAAAATTTGAATCAGGAGTGAACTGATAATCCACCAAACGGCGAATTGGATGCTTGCAGGCAAACCAAATTGAGCAGCAAAGATATTGATTATTAAATTACAAACTGATTGACCCCCTGCGGCTTCTTGAATTGTTAGTACGTAAACTACCGCCCAGTATGCCCCCGGTGCCAATCCGTATGCCTGTCAAGCCTTTGCTGCCATTATTAAATGAGGTAACAAAATCAATTCTCAAAAGTTTAAAGATATTTTCAATCCCTGCAAAAACTTCAACATAATTATTTTTTCCATTTACATAAAATGCGTTGCCACCTGCTACCAGGTTCCAGTTAAGTCGTTTGAACAAAGGAATTTTATTTGTTAGCAAACCATTGAAATGATGCTCCAGATGTCCGTAGGTATAGAATGAATTTGTAGTACTGTTGGCATAATATTTTGCCAGTTGAAAGCTGTTTACATACTCGCTGGCTCTTAGTGTACGATTGCCGTTAAAATGTTGAAAGTCCTGAATGGGCACTTTGTTGCTGTTTATAAATCCACCAATGCCAACTTTATATTTGAGCAAACCGGCCAGTTTAAAATTCTTATCATCGCTGATACTGAAACGCCATTTATCAAAATTCACGTCGCTGCCCAATATATTATCAATGCCTTTTGTGTAATTAACACTAAAGGTTGGATACTTTGATCCCAGCGACATTTTTCGGTTCGGAAACTGAATGTATTTCTGCCCGGGTTTTATACTTACATCCACACTTACTATAAAAGCCTGATGCTGCGTAAACTGTGCTGTAAGTTTTTCGTAAGGATAGTTAGGTGTTATATTGTACAAATTCTTTTTAAAAACAATAAAGTCGGTTGTGTTGTCAATGGGTATCCTGTCTTCGTACAAAATATTTGCATTAAATCGTAAACCGCTTTCGTATCGCTTGCTGAAGTTTACCGAAGCAAAATAATTTTCATAAGTCTTCATAAAATTATCGCCCCAGAAAAACGTGTTGATGGTATTGGCAAGTGTAGTAATTGGATTGGCCTTATTAAACTGGCTTACTCTTTTACCGCCAGAAATAGTAAGCGTCTGGCGTTTTAGTTTCTTATCAGTTTCCCAGTCACGGGTTCTAAAAACAAGGTCGGCCCAGGCATTAAAATGAGTATTGCTTAAACCATACCTAAAGGTTGGTTCAAAAGAAAAATTGGTTTTTAATTTTTTAATATAGCGTCCATAATAAGGCATAAAATTTATTACAACACCCTCTGCCAGATTATATTCCAGGCCTTTTACTAATGATTCAATACCCCAGTTATGATTACCATTCACCGTATATTTTGTACGGTGCAATCCTTTCCAAAAAACATCATACACTTTTAGTTTGCCTTGCTTTTTATTCAACGAATCAACCGATGACTGGCTCAATAAAGAATCTTTATTTACCTGGAAGATGCTGTCCTTAACAAGATAGTCCATCCGCTCTTCAGGTTCAAGCGGAACCGGCCTTGTGGTATCCCAATAAGCAACCGATTTTTTGTTGGAAGCTGTATCGTAATTGATGACTATATTATCGAACCTGTTCTTTGCAAAAACAGGATTAATTTTATAATCAGAATATACCGAAACAAAATTCCCAATGGCATCAATACCAAACTGCTTAAAATTAAAATGTATGAGTTGGTTTTTTACCCGCCACACGTCATTCCCCACCGGCACATGAATTTGCGTTATGTGCAGGGTATCTAAAATCTCCAGTTGAGCTGTTTTTGTAAGTACAAGATCCAAACTGTGAATACGCCAGTCGCCATCGGTAATATTGATGGTGCCTGAAAATGCAGGCTCGTAAGTTCGCCGTGGAATTACCTTAATGCTATTGATCTCTTTGCCATCTTCGTAAAAACTGCCCAGGTATTTAAAACGGTACATGCTTAATGCATTATCTGCAATAGGCGATACAAAACCTCTTGGGTTTAGTCTATCTAAAAAAACCGACACATTATTTTGATACATGCTGATGAAAGTGGGGAATGTAAACCCAAAACCATCGCTGCCACTCACCCTGCTGCTCAATATGTCCATCTTAAATTTATCGGGCTGTTGCATGTACACTTTCGCAACTGATTCGGACAGGTAAAATATTCCTTTACGAGAAGAATCGAGCCCCATGTCCTTTACATCTTCTTCTTCAATTTTACGACCCAGTATTTTTTTAGGCAGATTACGCAGTTTCATCAGGTCCTTTGTGTATAATTCGCATTCAAATGCTTTTACCTGCTCACCATAATAGGTGCGTTTCTTAATAGCTTCACGTATAATAGCATAGGCCGGGTCTTCGCCGCTCTTAACTACTACCTCAGTCATATCTAATTCCTGTTCCGCAATAATAAAAGTAATTTCTTCGTCTTCTTTTTTTATGGTCACCTGTTTTTCCTGCTTGGTATATCCTATATGCTGGCAAACAACCGTATAAGTACCCGGCGAAACCGAAAAAGAAAATTTTGCTTTGTTATTGGCGCTGGCTCCTATAGATGTTCCTTTCAAGGTAACTGATGCATAAGGCAAGAGATCGCCTTTATCTGAAAAAACGGTTCCAAAAATTTTCTGGGCAGATGCAGTATTTGTAAATA
>JBBKXU010000430.1:0-9471 GCA_037969645.1 Ferruginibacter sp.
CACAAAGTAACTAATTTTACAAGGATTAAATTGAAATAAGATGTTAGAAGGTAAAAGACAAAAAATGGTAGCGGGTTTGCTTAATAAAGAGTTGAGCGATATTTTTCAACGGCTGGGAATTTCTATGATGGATGGCGGAATGGTTTCTATTTCATCGGTAAAAATTACACCCGATTTATATGAAGCCAGAATTTACCTTAGTTTTTTTAAAGTAGCTGATAGCTTTGATGCACTTAAAAAAATCGAGGACCGCAGCTGGGAAATAAAAAAAGAATTAACGGCAAGGGTGCGTCATCAGCTACGCAGCATGCCCAAACTCACCTTTTTTATAGATGATACGCTGGACTATGTAGATAAGATGGAGAAGATATTTAAGGAGATAAAAAAAGATGACAGTAGTTCCTAGTTTTTAGTTCTTAGTTGGTGCCTGCGTAATAATTGCAGAACTAAGAACTAAAAACTAAGAACGAACAACTTGAACTATGTATTTAACCTTTGCCTGGAGATATTTTAAAGCAAAAAAAAGCGCTAACGCCATCAACATCATTGCCTGGTTTACGGCAGGGGTAATTGCGTTTGCTACTTGTTGCCAGGTATTGGTATTGAGTGTTTTTAATGGTTTTGAAGATCTGGTTAAATCGTTGTACTCCTCTTTTTACGCTGATATAAAAATTGTACCTCCCACTGGAAAAACTTTCACACTTACTGCGGAGCAGATTGCATTGATAAAAAAACAACCTGCTGTTGCCGATTTTTCATTAATTGCCGAAGAGAAAGCGTTGCTTAAAAACCAGGATGCCCAAACAGTTATTTACTTGAAAGGAGTTGATGATAATTATGTGAATGTTACCGGGGTGGCGAGTAAAACAAACCGAGGAAAATATGCCATCGGCAGTACCGAAGCACCTTTACTGGTTACTGGCTCAGGCATTCAGAATGCTGCAGGATTTAGTTTTAACGATGCATTTGCACCCGAAAACCTTACCGTAATTCTGCCAAAAAGAAACAGCCGAAACAATGACCCATTGCAATCACTCAGTGAAGGATTTATAAATGCCGCAGGCTCATTTACCATTCAACAGGAGTTTGATGATAAATACGCTATAACCAATATTGGTTTTGTAAAACAACAGATGGGTTTTGCTGCTGATGAATACAGCGCCGTGGAAATAAGGCTTAAGGAGAATATGGATTCAAAAGAGGAAAAAGAAAAATTGGCATCTTTACTTGGCAAAAATTATAAAGTACAAACCAAGTACGAACAAAACTCCAGCTTGTACAATACAATGAAACTAGAACGTTGGGCAATCTTTGCTGTGCTTACGTTAATATTAATTGTATCGGCCTTTACTATGGTAAGCGCTTTAACCATGCTTGTGCTGGAAAAAAGAAAAGACATTTCTGTTTTACAAAGTATGGGAGCTCCCAGAAAAAGTATACTTAAGATATTTTTGACAGAAGGTTTACTACTGGGCAGTATTGGCACTGCGTCGGGCATTTTAATGGCTACCATTCTTTGCCTGTTGCAACTAAAATTTGAAATAATAAAACTAGCTGGCGGGTCTTTTCTGATAGATTATTTTCCGGTTAAACTGTTGCTGTCAGATTTTATTTTAGTTGCCGGCACTGCTACAACTATTGCTTTTATTGCGTCCTGGTTTCCGGCCCGCAAGGCCAGCAGGCAAGCATTTGAGTTGAAATAGAACAGCTTTACCTCAACACCATCTGCCTATCGGCATCAAGCTTTATCAAAATAAAAATAAGCACAGTAAAAGTTAATAGAGAAGAGCCTCCATAACTCATTAAAGGCAATGTGATGCCAATTACAGGCGCAAGCCCAACAGTTACACAAATATTAACGGCCACATGAAAAAACATGATTCCGGCAACTGAATAAGCATAAACCCTGCTGAACGTACTTCGCTGTCGCTCCGCAATTCTAATTATCCGTAAAAGAAAAATAAGATAAGCAATCATCAGCAGGCTGCTGCCGATAAAACCAAAATTTTCGCCAACAGAAGTAAATATAAAATCAGTGTGTTGTTCGGGCACAAAATCGCCGCGGGTTTGAGTACCTTTTAAAAACCCTTTGCCTGTTATACCGCCGGAGCCAATAGCAATCTTTGATTGTTTAACATTGTAGTTCTGTCCTTCAGTTTTTCGTTGTCTGGCTTTTCTTTCTTCTTCAGAAAGGTCTTCCGTTGCAGCCTCATCTCCAAATTGATTATCAACACCTACCATGCTAAATATCCTGTCGGCCTGATAAGGTTTAAATACATGCGTGAAAGTAAATGGCACTACCAGGCCTACAAACAAGGAGCTTATTACCCACACCGTAATAATTACAACCAATAATTTGCTCTTACGTCGTATTTGCCGTCGGTTAAAATAAATAGCTAATGCTGCCAGTATTGCGAATGCTATTAGCAATGTTTTGGTTGTAAACAGCAGCGACACCACAAGCAACACTGCCATAGATACGCCTGCTATTAAATAGCCGGGCGGTAACCCCTCACGGTACATAGGAATTAAAAATGCAAAGTACACCAATGCCAAACCAGTTTCGCCTTGCAAAATAGAAAACACAGCCGGTGCGAATGCTATGGCAGCAGCAATCAGTTGACCTCGACCTTTCTTAAAATCTGTCTCGGGCATTGATAAATATTTCGCCAATGCCAGTGCTGTAAAGATTTTACACAGCTCAACCGGCTGCAGGTTCATAAAACCCATAGGTATCCAACTGCGGGAACCTTTTATCTCTTTACCCACGCCGGGTATAAATGTTGCCACAATTAAAACCATGCCCACCAGGTATAAGATGTTAGATGTTGCAGTAAAGAGTTTACTATCGGTCAATAAAATAAAAACGGCCAATACACTACAGGCACCAAAAAAGAATAATTGTTTGCTGTAATTTTTTTTGAATCCAATCAGCGTTTGTACAAAATCATCAGTGCTTTTGTATTCTACAGAGTAAATACAAACTATACCGAAAATAACAATGAGGGCATATAGCCAAACCATCAGCCAGTCAATTCCTTTTGATATAGTGGGGTTTTTGTGCTGCATTTTCTTTGAGTTCGGAGATGGGAGTTACTAGTTGGGAGTTGTTACTCTCCGAACTAAAGACTCCTAACTCCCTATTTGCTATCTCATTGAGTCTCTCAACTCAGGTTTCTTTTTTTCTGTTGGTAAAATCGCTTCAGTTTTAAATTTCAACTTATTGTCGTTCTCTTCTTTCTTCTGCTCATTCTTTCTATCCTCTTCCTTTCCTTTTTTTATCTGATCTAAAATTGCCTGCTCATCGGTGGCATCTACTTCCATGGTGTCACGCATCAGTTTAATATATCCTTTGGCTAAAAGATAAGCTGAATCTTTCCGATGCATCATAGAATCAACCGTTCTCATTTCTTTATAAATACGTGGCGGTATCAGATTCAGTTTTTCAAACTTCTCCACTAATGCTTCCCTGTTTTTAGCAATGGTATCGTTCAGATATTTTTCAATCATCAACCCAACAATGGGTGCAGCATAAGTACCCCCAAAACGACCACTGTTTTCTACCACGCACATGATTGCAATTTTGGGATTATCTCTTGGCGCAAAGCCACAAAAGAAAGCATGGTTGGGCTGTTTTACACCACGATAATAATTTTCTACAGTACCTGTTTTACCACAGATAGCAATGCCCGGCACTTTGGCTCCGCCTCCTGTACCTCTATCTACCACTCTTTGCATACCCTCCTGTACAATATTAAAAATACTGTCGTGGATGTCTATTGCCTGGTGTTTTTCTTTGAAATTGGATAACATATCGAACTTATCGCCATCTTCAATAGAATCAACCAGATGAGGTGTAATATACCAGCCCTTATTGGCAATATATGCCATCTCATTAGCTGTTTGAATTGGCGTTGTACTAACTTCTCCTTGTCCAATACTTACTGAACGGAAATTGCAATAATTCCAGGCTCCTTTTCCATAAATTTTATCGAAATCGGCGGGTGTCGGTATGTTACCTGGTCTTTCGGATGGCACATCAATTCCTAACCTGTGTCCCAATCCAAAAGCATACATATACCTGTTCCAAACAGCAAGGCTGCTGTCCTGACTGGGGTATTTTGGATTGGTAATTACCCGCTGCATAACTGTAGCAAAATAAGTATTATCAGAAACCGTGATTGCATTTAACAAATCGAAAGTGCCATAATCCAAACAGCGCATTGGTTTGCCCGAACCACAGCCATAAAATGCGCCCGAGCAGGAAATTGAAAAAGAAGGTGTTATAACGCCTTCGTGCAGCCCTACTAAAGCTTGTAATGTTTTAAATGTTGAACCCGGCGAATAACTGGCGCTAACAGAGCGGTTAAACAAAGGACGTGCAGGGCTGAGTAATAATTCGGCATAGTGCTTACGTCTGGCAGCACCTGTTAGTAATTTTGGTTTATAAGTTGGGCTGCTCACCATGGCCAAAATACCACCTGTTTTAGGATCAATAGCCACAATAGAACCTAATTTATTTTCCATTAATTTTTCACCCAATGCCTGCAACTCAATATCAATAGAGCTGTACATATTCTGCCCAGCAATAGCAGTTGTATCATACTTGCCTTTTTCGAGGCGCTCGGTAAGTCGGTTTAAATTATCTTTTTTCCAAAACTCAATACCCCGCTGTCCCATCAGTACTTTCTCGTAGGTTCTTTCTAATCCTGCACGGCCAATATAATCGCCCATTACATATCCTTCGTATTTGGGGCTTTTTAAAATATTAGAATCTACCTCGCCCAGATAACCGAAAATATTACCTCCGGCATCAAAAGGATAATCTCTTACAGAACGTTCTTGCAAAAAATAACCTGGTGCCAGTTTATATAAATTCTCATGCAGCTTGGCCATTTTTTCATTAGTAAGCATGGGTTCAAAAATAGAAGCTCGGTAACTTTTATTTTTAATAATGGCTGCAATAATACGCTTGTGAAATTCAGCAGAGTCAATATTAAGAATCGTGCACAACAAGGCTGTATCTGTTCCTCTTGTTTTTCCAGGGATGACCATCAAGTCATAAATAACGGTGTTTTGTAAGATAGCACGGCCTTTACGGTCGAACACAATTCCACGATCGGGATAAATTACTTTACGGAAAAGCCCCTGATTGTCGGCATCAATTTTGTATTGAGAAGAAAAAAATTGCAGATTTACCAATTGCAACAAAATAACGGCGAACATACTGATGAAAACCAGCATGACTACATTTTTTCTTGATTGATTGAAAACTGACACGGAAAATGGTTAAATGTTAATAGTTAATTGTTAATGCCGCACCCAGTTACACTGTATTGGTTCGGAATTTTTGCTGACGGGTAAACATCAATTCAGTTATTATTATCAGCAGCAAGCTCAATGCAGTTGATAATAATGTTTTTACAAGGAAATACCAAATGTTGCCAAACTGCCAAGCTTCCAGTAAAAACAACCAGCCATGGTGTAAAAATGTTAGTACCCCGATAAAGATCATATAGGGTACAACGCCTCCCATACTTTTAAACGACGGCTCCTCGTAATTGTTATCTGCTCCTTCTTGCGGTATTAAAAGGTTGATAAGAAACGGCCTTACGTACGCAACCAATACACAGGCGGCAGTATGAAACCCCGGGTGATGACGGAAACTATCCATGGCGAAACCCAGTGCGAACGCAATAAACATTTGTTGTGTTCGTCCCATTCTAAAAGGCAACCAGATAATGAACAGAAAATACAGGTAAGGCGTTATCATCTGGTGCAAATGAATCTGATCAAGCACAAAAACCTGTACCAAGATGAATAATGAAAAACGCACAATATTTTTTACCAGTGTATTCATGTTTTATAATCGCCTGACTATGGATTTTTCTTTTTTACTTTTTCTAAAACTTCGTTTATGCTCTCAGCTTGTTTATTATCTATAGCATACACATACTCCAGGTTATGAAAATTAGCCGTTGTTTTAATTTTGATAAGATAATTACTGCTTCCCTTATCAGCTTTTACTTCATACACCGTACCTAACATCATACCTTTTGGAATACTACTGGTACTTAAGCCACTGGAAATTACCGTATCGCCTTTTGCCACTTTCGTACTCTTGGTAATGCCAACAAACGAAATGATATTGGGCTGTTTTCCATCCCAATTCAATACACCTGTTTCGGATCCTCTTAATAATTTACCACTTAGCTGACTGTCTTTATGCAGCAAACTCATTACTACCGAATAATCCGGATCTACTTGCGTAATAACCCCTACCACTCCGCTGTTGGGGTCAACAACGCCCATACCTTCTTTTAAATGCTGATTAGATCCCCGGCCCAGTACAACAAAATTATTTTGTGCGATAACAGAATTGTATACCACTTTGGCGGGATAGTAATGATATTTCCGGTATCGTTCCATCGAATCTACCTTGAGCGAATCAACCAGAAAATTGCTACTGGTATCAGGCAATTCATAATCGGCCTTTAATTTATTGTAAAGTTTTTCAATAGCTCTGTCAAGCGAGTCGTTTGTTTTCTTAAGGCGGAAATAAGACTCTACATTGCTGTACTGCTCATTTACTTTTCCCGTAATTTGGTTGGATGTTTTACTGAAGACGGCTTGATGATAGCGGCTGTAATGAACAATTAAATAAATGCTGAAACCCTGTAACAAAAGAAACAGGATAAGATTGAAATACCGGCGAATGAAAAGAAAAATATTACGCACCGAGGGAAACTATTTAATTATGTCGAATATTTAATTTCGAATGTTCAATGTAAAATATTCTCAACATTGAAAATTACATATTCGACATTGACCATTTTTTTATCTCATCACAAAAGGATACCTGTCGTAATGCTTCAACGCAATACCTGTACCTCTTACCACACTCTTCAACGGATCATCAGCAATATGAACCGGCAGTTTTATTTTTGCATTTAACCTTTTATCCAAACCACGCAACAAAGCACCTCCACCGGTTATATACAATCCTCTGCGGTAAATATCCGACGCTAATTCAGGAGGTGTAGTTTCTAAAGCTTTCAGAATAGCTTCTTCTATTTTAAAAATACTTTTATCTAATGCTTCCGCAACTTCCTGGTAACTTACCATTACCTGCTTTGGAATACCGGTAACCAAATCTCTTCCATTAACCGGAATATCATCGGGTGGATTATCCAAATCTTTCATGGCAGCGCCAACCTGAATTTTAATTTGCTCGGCAGTACGCTCTCCAATTAATAAACTGTGGTACCGCCGAAGTGCTTCCATGATGTCGGCTGTAAATTCATCACCGGCAACCCGAATACTCTGATCGCAAACAATACCAGCAAGGGCAATAACGGTAATGCCGGTTGTTCCACCACCAATATCAATAATCATGTTTCCAACAGGTTCTTCTACATCTATGCCAATACCCAAAGCGGCCGCCATAGGTTCATGAATCAGGTAAACTTCTTTTGCTCCTGCTTGCTCGGCACTGTCTCTTACAGCACGCTTCTCAACCTCGGTAATACTGCTTGGTATGCAAATCATCATACGCCAGCTAGGTGCAAAAAGGGGTTTTTTAGGGTAGATGAGCTTGATCATTTCTCTTATCATCAACTCCGCAGCGTTAAAATCCGCTATCACACCGTCTTTCAACGGACGAACAGTACGGATGCTTTCGTGGGTTTTTTCATGCATCATCAATGCCTTCTTACCTACGGCTAATATATTCTTCGGATTATTTCTGTCTAATGCAACAATTGAAGGTTCATTTACCACAATTTCATCATTGTGAATAATCAGGGTATTTGCTGTACCTAAATCAATTGCTATTTCTTGTGTAAAAAAGTTAAAAAGGCCCATATTTTTGTCTGTGAAAAAAAGTTTTAATCAATGGCAGCAAAGTTGGTGGAAAATAGTTGAAATACCAACCGCAAACCCTTTATTTTTCAACATTTTACAGAAACTTTTGCATTGTGCGGTTTTGAGAAAGAAAGGTTGCATCATCCTTTTGGAATTATATCCTGCAATAGAAATTGAAAAATCAATTTTTTAGGGAGAAAATGGTAAAGAAAGTTCACACCTTTTTTATAAATTTTTAAATTCGTACCCGATATCCGACCGATAATATATGCCTTCGAAATCGAGTTGCTCCATCATATAGTTCGACATCTCTACTGCCTCCGTAATATTTTCACCAAATGAGGTAACAGCCAATACCCTTCCGCCATTGGTAACAATATCGTCACCTTCCTGCATCGTACCGGAGTGAAATACAATACTATCTTGCAATGCAGGCTCCTTTAGGCCCATAATCAGCTTACCTTTTTCATAATCGCCGGGGTAACCACCACTTACTGCAACAACAGTAGCAACCGCACGTTCATCGGTATCAATTTTAATTTCATTAAGTTTTCCTTCGGCTGTTGCCAGCAACAGTTCAACCAGGTCATTTTTTATTCGTGGTATCACCACTTCGGTTTCAGGATCGCCCATACGACAATTGTATTCAATTACATTTGGTTCGCCATTATCACTCATCAAGCCCAAAAAGATAAATCCTTTATAAACAAGCTTATCTTTTTTTAACCCGGCAATGGTTGGCTCAATAATTTTTTCTTTCACTTTTTGCAAAAACTCGGGAGTAACAAAAGGCAGCGGACTTACAGCACCCATTCCGCCTGTATTAAGCCCTGCGTCGGCTTCTCCAATGCGTTTGTAGTCTTTTGCCTCGGGCAATAAAACATAATTTTCTCCATCAGTTAAAACAAAAATGCTTAGTTCTATGCCTTGTAAAAACTCCTCAATCACTACTTTCTTGCCGGCTTCACCAAATTTAGAACGCAGCAACATCAGCTCAAATTCTGAGCAGGCTTCCAGATGATTCTGGCAAATCAAAACACCCTTTCCTGCCGCAAGTCCATCAGCTTTTAAAACTATCGGAAGAGACTGAGATTTGATATATTCAACGCCTTCTAGGTATTTATCAGCCGTAAATTCGCCATAAGCAGCGGTGGGAATATTGTGCCGGTTCATAAAAGATTTGGCAAATGCCTTGCTTCCCTCTAATTGTGATGCTTCTTTGGAAGGACCAATCACCCTTACATTTTCAAACCCTTTTTTATTCTGAAAAAAATCGTAGATACCTTTTACCAATGGTTCTTCGGGCCCAACCAGTATCATATCAATGGCTTCATCTTTACAAACGGCTGCCATACTTTCAAAATCAGAAACGCCAATGGGCAAATTTGTACCACATAATGCAGTGCCTGCATTACCCGGCGCTATGAATAATTTACTGCATAGCGGACTTTGTGTAAGTTTCCACGCCAAAGTATGCTCCCGGCCGCCGGAGCCAATTAAAAGAATATTCATTAATAAGTTGATTTAAGTGCCCGAACAAATGGTTTGCGAATTTAAAATTCTAACGGGGTATTTCCATAAAATATTTTAAAACGGTATGTATATGGT
>JBBKXU010000431.1:0-3608 GCA_037969645.1 Ferruginibacter sp.
GCCCATAACCGGTGAATTGATTATGGAGACTTTTGGTATTCCTCCTTCAAGGCCAGTAGGAGATTTAAAAAATGCCATTCGTGAAGCCATACTGGATGGGATTATACCAAACCAGTATGAAGCCGCCTATAATTTTATGCTGGAGAAGGCAAAGGAATTGGGCATTTCTCCTGTCGCATCCTAAATAGCTTCTTCGGAAATTCTACATAGATGCATCAACGCAGCTTAATTCATTTTACCTGAAAACTTGCTGCACCCAGTTTTCTATTGTTTTTATTATACACCGTAATTACTGCTCTGCCGGGCTCAGTAACCCGTGCAATAAAACGGTCATCATCGGTGGCAGTAATGCTTCCCTGCGATATGGTAAGCGTTATATCTCTATTCTTTACTCTTTTAATATTCACATCAACGATATTGTCGGATCCTATTAAAAGGGTATAAGGAACTTTGGAGCTTACTTCAAAATTATCTTCTTCTACTAAAAATGATATGGGTTGTCTGCGGTATGCATTTACGGTTCTTCCATTCTGCCGGGCAGGAGTCCATGCACCGGATTTATTTATCATCCTTATAACTTCCTCCTCCATGCCATATCCGTGGTTGGTTTCGGCTGCCACACCGGTGATATTACCATCTTTACCAACCACAAATTTTACGATGACGGTATATTTGCCAATTGGAGCTCCCTTATCAGCCGGCGTATTCGCTTTCAGATTTTTCATTAAAAAATCCCTCCAGGCCGATTCGCCTCCGGGGTAATTCGCCTCCGGGGTAATTCGCCTCCACCTCAACCTTGGTAAAAACCACCTCTTTATATTTAGCAGAATCATACGGTGGTGGGGGCGGGTTTTGTGCAAAGGCATTTGCGGAAACAATTAAACAAAATAAAACGATGAATTTGTACGGTTTCATAATTAAACTTTAAGGCAAGTTAGTTTTTTAATTGAAATGTGGAAAGTTTGAATTTGACAAGTTTCGTTTTGGCTTTAGTGGTATTAATAGGATGCTGTAGCAGAAATAATCGGCATCTTCATTTACTTAATAATGCATTAACCATGCTAGTTCATCCAATTCAATATCTTTAACATTCGGTACAACATTTGCTGTTCAACTAATACATGATCAAAAAAAGGTTTTACATATATATACTGGTTCCTTTTTTGGTCCTTGTTCAAAAAACAGCTTTGGCTCAGGATAATCCGCAAAAAACTGATACTTTTTTTCTTGCCAAAAAGAAAGGTTTACTGGGAAGATTTGGCCAGAGTATTTCCCGTACGCCTCCCGACGAAGAGCCCGCCAAAGTAGAGAACTCTTTTTTAAAATATAATGGTAAAATAATACGCTCCATCGAAACCATTCGATTGGGCTTTGAATACGATATTGATGATACCACCCGGCGACAGGAAAATTTTGGTATCACGGTTGGAAAGGTCCTTCATAAAAACACCAGGAACAAAGTTATAAGGAAGAATCTTTTTTTTAAAGAAGGCGATCTGCTTTACCCGTATCTGTTTGCAGATAATGAGCGCTATTTAAGAGATTTGACATTTATAAAAGATGCAAGAATATTGGTTGATTTTGCCATTGACAGTCAGGATTCGGTGGATGTTGTTGTATTAACTAAAGATGTTTTTTCAATCGGCGCAAATCTTTCAATCAGCAGTTTAGAAGAAGGCAGGGCTGAGTTAAGAGAAGAAAATTTGGGTGGCAGCGGTGATCAAATCATGTTGCGTGGCTATCATGAGAAACAAAGATCGCCCCAGACAGGAGTTGGTGGGGAGTTTTTAAAACGCAATATTGGCGGTTCGTTTATCAACTGGGTTTCGGGGTATCAGGATTACGGCAATGCTTTCAGCAGCAACCGCAATCAGGAAACCGTTGTTTATTCCCGGCTGGAGAAACCTCTGGTTACGCCCTATATCCCAACTACCGGCGCTTTAGAATGGGCGTACCGCCGCACAAGAAATGTGTACGATTCCGATTCGCTGTACAGGGCAGATATTAAATATCATAATTACAATATTGATGGTTGGTTTGGGTACAGTCTGGATAACATGCGCTCACTTTATGAAAACAAACAGATAAGGGTGCATCGTTTTGTAGCTGTAAGAGGTTTTAAACAGCATTTTACCAGTTTGCCGGCAAAATATATAGATAGTTTCGATTACCGCTTTACCGATTTCACGGGCGGGTTGGCATCATTAAATATTTTTAAACAGGTATTTTACAGGTCGAGTTTTGTATATGGTTTTGGACTTAGGGAAGATATACCCGAAGGATTCAGCGCTGCTATAACTGCCGGCTATGTAAGCAAACAAAATATTAATCGGCCATACAGTGGTATTGATCTGGCACTGGCAAATTTCAGAAAAAAGGGGTTTTACAGCAGTTATACATTAAGATTCGGGGGGTATTTTTTCCGGCAACGGTTTGAAGATGTAGATATATTATTTGACGTAAATCATTTTACCCGCTTGCGAAAATTAAGTGCAACCTGGTATAATCGCATTTTTATTGGTACCGGTATTACCGCCCAGATAAATCCGGTGCTCAACACACCCTTGTTTGCCAACAGCGAGTTTGGGTTACCTTATTTCAATAACGGTTCGCTTAATTCCGATTTAAGGGCAACGGTAAAAGCAGAATCGGTTTTTTATAACACTACAAAAATTTTAGGATTTCGATTGGCACCTTTTGTGTTTACAGATTTGATAATGCTGAAACCTACTAAGCTGGGACTGCAACACAGCGATATTTTTACTGTTGTAGGCGGCGGCATTCGTACCCGAAATGAAAATCTTGTTTTTGGAACTATAGAATTGAAGGGTTTTTATTTTCCGAGAACAAACGGTAATCAGGAACCCTGGAAAGTGGAACTAAGCAGCAATATCCGGTTTAAGTTCAGGAGTAGTTTTATCAGCCGACCCAATTTGATCATATCTAACTAATAAAAAGCCACCCGCCCAAAAGGAGGATGGCATATAAAAATTTTGATTGTTGTATTACATCAAATCAAGCGCCATGGCTAAAAGCGTGCAGTTAAATGGTAAAACCATGCTGCAATAATTACCCATCGGCGAAAATAAAACGCCAAAAAAAACTGCTACTGATGCTAAGAACAATACCCAATATAATCCAGTCTTCTTTTTAGTTGCTTCCATCTTAATTATTTTTTGCAAATATAAGGCAGAACTTTAAATCTGAAACAACTTATTGGAATGGCTTCTAAATTTTTTATATAATGCGTTATATTGCCCCTTTTTAAGCATGCCCCCATGATTGTACATTTTTATTTACGGTATTCAACTGATTTTGGGCAAACCCTCTTTGTATCCGGTAATCACGCTGCTTTGGGAGATGATGATCTTAAAAAAGCATTTCCTCTGGAGTATTTAAACGACCAGCTTTGGCACGGATATATCGAAGTAGATATAGCTTCTATAAACCAACCCATTCAATATAAATATATTATCAGGTACGATAAAGCAGAAGAAGTGGTTGAATTTGGCAACGATAGAATTGTTGATATTGAAAATAATAAGGCCGAAAAAATTGCACTATTAGATACCTGGAATTACAGCGGCGAATTTGAGAATGCGTTTTAT
>JBBKXU010000432.1:0-15250 GCA_037969645.1 Ferruginibacter sp.
GTAAGAATAATTGCTATAGAACTGGTTATTTCTATTCCTGTAATAATTGTAATCCAGCTCGGCAGTCCATTCACTGCCCGTTGTGTCTATTTTATATTTTGCCGAAAAATTATTGCCAATAAAAGTTGAGTTATTAGCACTGTTAATATCGGAAAGGTTTTTGCCGATCAACGCTGTTGACTGATTTTTACTGATATCTATGCCATTGGTTGCATAACTTTCACCGTTTGATGTACTTACCCGTACATCGTAACCTGCATTAAACTTAGACGTGAATTGTACATCAATACCCGCACTAATATAATTATTAACGGTTGGGTAGGTAGTATAGGAACGTTGTGAAAGCAGGATTGAATCGGTTCTGATAAACCTGCCCGAATTCAGCTCCTCAAAATTATTTCTGTCGGTAAATTGATAGCTGAGGTGACTGTTAATTTTCCCGGACCCTCTATTTAAATTAAATCCAATTGTTTTTGTACTGTAAACGCCCTGAAAATATCCTGCATTAACGCCTCCATTGGTGCCCAGTTTAACACCTTTCTTTAAAACAATATTCACTATACCGCCGCTGCTCGATGCATCATATTTTGCTGAAGGTGTACGCAGTATTTCTATCTTACTCACACTGCCCGCCGGTAAACTTTTGAGCAGGGAGGCAATATCGGCACTGCTTAGTTTTATTTCTCTGCCATTTATTAATACAGTAGCCGGTGTTGTACTGCTTAAATAAACATTTCCATCCTGATCCAAAATGGCGCCGGGTGTTTTTTCTAAAATTTCGTATGCATTGGTGCTGCTGTTGGCCAATACTTCAGCATCCACAATGGTTTTATCATCTTCCTGTTTTATTAGAGGCCTTTTTGTAACGAGGGTTACATTATCAAGGTTGTTAATTTTGTGCTGCATCTCTACAGCAACACTTGTATCAACCTTATTAATATAAACAGACAACATTGTGTGCTGCATACCCGCTGCTGTTATTTTTAAAACATAGCCTGTTTGCTGCTTCACAGTAAAAAATGATTCTGCAGACGTAATTTTCTGAGTAATTAAAATTGAATCAGGTAAGCTGTACAAGGCAACAGTTGCGTTTACAACTGGTTCGTTTTTTTCATCTGCAACAGTGATACGCAGTTTAACCGTCTGCGAAATAGATTGCAGACCAGTACACAATATGAGAATAATAAAGGCTGATTTTAAATTCACCGGGTAAAAAATTTGGCTGCTGAAATTTTCAGCAGCCAAAAGTATCTAAATAATCAATATAAAATCTTCGTTAGTCCGATTTCTCAAATAAATCCTTCTTATCAACCACTTTTACTTTTTTGCCCACTTTAAGTGTTTTGCTTACTAATTCATAAGGGCCGGTAACAACCTGGTCGCCTGCTTTCAGGCCTTCTGTAATCTCAATGTTGTTAATATCCTGTATATCGGTTTTAACTTTTACTTTTCTTACTTTACTTGCCGAATCTATCACAAAAACCACCACTTCCAGGTCATCTTCCAACAAAACCGCAGGCTTAATATCCGACTCATCTTTTTTCTTTGTATCGTTTTTTACGCCTTCATTAATATCACGGGTGGTTACTGCATTTATAGGAACACTAATAACATTTACGTGTGTCTTGGTCTGTATATCTGCATTGGCGCTCATTCCGGGGCGGAAAGGGAACGTTCCTTTGCCCAATAAATCTGCATAACTCTCCGGCAAAATTCTAATATACACTTTATACTGGGTAACATCGCTCGAAGTATTAGAAAGCGCATTTTGAGACGCAGCTCCGTTATTACTGCTGGCTATTTGTGTTACAAGACCCTTAAATTTCCGGTCGCTATAGGCATCTACTTCCACAATAGCGCTGTCGCCAAGTTTAACTTTAGGGATATCATTTTCACCAACGTCAACCCGTATTTCAATTTTACTCATATCGGCTATGCGTAATATTTCGGTACCAACGGTAAAACTGTTACCCGAAACACTTTCACCCTTTTTTACATTCAACAAAGAAACCACGCCGTCTCTGGGGGCCGAAATAACAGTTCTGCTCAAATCTTTATTTGCCTTTTGTAAACTGGCCTGTGCAGTTTGTACATTTGCTTGCGCACTCTGTACATTTGCCTTTCCGCCTTTAATGCCCTGCACAGCAGCATTATAATTTGCTTTGGCACTTCTTAAGGTTGATTCCGCCACATCCATTTCACTTCTGCTGATCACTTTATCGGCAAATAATTTTTTCGATCTGTCATAAGCCCGCTGTGCCTGTTCCATTTGGGCATCTAATGCTTCCAGCGCTGCCTGTGAGTTACTTACCTGTGCCTGGGAGCTGCTTACTTGTGCCTGCGATTGTGCTACACCACTGGCTGCCTGGCTGCGTTGAATATTATAGACATCGGGATCAATTCGAGCAAGCAGCTGACCTCTTTTTACAGTATCGCCTTCCTTTACTGTTAGCTCAGTTATTACACCACTGATATCCGGACTTACTTTTACTTCATCCTCAGGATAAATTTTACCACTGGCATTTACAATTTCGGTAATGGTGCGTTGCTGCGCTTTTTCGGCAGTTACTTTTAGGCCCTCATCTTTTCCAAAAGCGCCTGCCTTTGATAATATCACTAACAACACTACCAAAATTCCCAAACTAATCAAGATCCATTTAAGCGATTTACTCATTTTGTTTTTATTTTTTGAGCCTGGCACCAGTGCTGATTTCAGCTTCATTGGCGTCGCACTCTTGTACAATATATCTTTATTCAGCCCCTTCAAATTTTTATACTCCAAAGTTCCCCCTTTAGGGGGCTAGGGGTGTGGGCTTCGGGCCTTTAAAACTTCAATCCCTGGCCCTTATAAAATTCTAACACTTTCATTTTAAAAACATAATCAAACTGGTTCAGCGCATTTTGCAGTTTGGCGCTAAACAGGTTATTCTGGCTGGTAATTAAATCATATGTTCCTAACATACCCACTTCATATCTTTTTTGAGCAAAGTATAATGTACGTTCTGCAGTCTCCACCGATTTAATTCCTGCGTTGTATTTCTCTAAAGCCACCGTGGCTGCATTATATGCCTGATAAATATCCTGCTTTAAACTTTGGTCATCTAGTTGCTTTTGTAGTTGCTGATTTTTAATGTTGATTCTGCTGCGTTCGTAATTGGTACGGGCATTATTGCCATTAAAAATTGGTACGCTTATACTTAAGCCAACTGACTGACGAAAATTTTGATTCATCTGTGTAAAAAAAGCATCCGACTTACGGGTACCAATTTTTGTCAGGTTAAACTCAGGACTTAAAACATCATAAAAAACACCGTTACCTGCATCGGCCAGTAAGCCTGTAGGGAAATTGCCGATAAAATCCTGCCGGTATTTCGGGATATTAAAATAGTTTGCATAACCAGATCCTAAACTTCCGAAAACAGAAATTGTAGGATACAAATTTCCTTTTGCAGCTGCTGCATTTTTTTGTGCTGCTTTAATTCTAAAATCATTAACCTTTTGCTGCGGCATATTAGCCATAGCTAAACCATACACCATTTCTGGTTGCAAATCAGCAATTTTTTCAACCGGAATTTTGTCGGCTGGTGGCACTTCAATTTCAAAAGGGGCTGCTGCATCAACGGCCAAGAACGCTTTTAGTGATAACGTATTTTGAACAATGCCGCTTTTTGCACTAATTACGTTTGAGCTGTCGTTAGCTACCTGTGCTTCCAGTTGCGACGCATTCAATTCGGGTAGTGAACCGGCATCTACCAATTTACGGGTATTAGCCAGTTGTGCCTGCGATTGTTGCAATTGAACCTTGGTAATTTTCTCCTGTTCCATGCCCAGTAAAATGTTCAAATACAAATTGGCTACAGAAAGTGCGATGTCATTTTTTAATTTCTCAGTATTGGCTCTGGCAGCAAGTAATTCCCATTGGTTAGCGGCTATTGTATTGCGTCTGCTGAACCAATTAAAAATTTCGGCACTGCTTTGTAATTGCATACTGGCCGATAAGTAGCTTTGCGTTATCAGGCTAAAGGTCACGGGATCCTGGTTTCGGCCGCTGTTATAACTCGGGCCGCCGCTAAAATTAAAGCTAGGCAACTGCCCCATTTTGCTTTGCCTTAACTGCAGTTCTGCTGTTTTAGCTTGCAGATCAATTTGTTTTACAGATATGTTATTAGTCATAGCATGTTCGATACACTTAGGCAAACTCCACTTTTCCTGTGCCTTGGCTGATACGGCTATAACCAAAAAAATGATAAAGGTTAAGAATTTATAACGCATACAACAAAAATAATTCATCTGTAATTAATACCCACAAAACAATTGTACAAGCGGCAAATACACCCGCCAAAGTGCACAACCCTATTGGCTTTTCCTGCTAAATAGCTCCATCTTTATCTTCAACAACCCGCTGGTGCCGCATTTATTAGCTTTTTGCCACACGGAAGTAAAGGGGCCAAACTGCAAAATCGGGTATTATATAAAAGTTAATTATCCAGATCGTCAGTTGGTGTAAATTGTTTCCTGTTTTTATGTAACACAAAATAGAGTAAAATAAAAGCTGCTAATACAACAATTCCGGTTACGGCAGCCTTGGGATCTGCAATGGTTATACTGCCCGCCACAAATAAATAGGCGGCAATAAAAATTACCGGCATCAGCGGGAACAGTTTCATTTTATAAATACCCGTACCATCCAGGTGTTTGGTTTTTTTGCGAAACCAGAAAATAGTGGCAGCGCTCAATATCATTCCAAAACTATCCAGAAAAATGGTGAAGGTTAATATCTTTTCAAACTCCTGCGAAAAATAGAGAATGAGAATACAAATAGCCGTAAAAATGGTTAAAGAAAAAGTAAGCACATTTGTTTTCTTATTGTGTTGTGCAAAAATTTTGGGTAAGCTGCCATCATCGCCCATAGCATACATTACCCTTGGGTTACTCAATAGCGAGCCGTTTACATAAGCCAGCACACCTAAGAATAAAAGTGCAGCAAATGCTGATGCACCACCATTGCCAAATATCCGGTCTATCACTACATAAGCAATTTCACGTTCGCCTTTCATTTGGTTAAAGCCAACAATATTAAAATAACTGAGATTAACCAGCATGTATAAACCAATAATAATGAGTATGCCGATGAGTACCGCCCTCGGAATATTTTTAGACGGATTATGCACATCATTTCCAAAGTTGATGGTTTGCTGATAACCGCCATAGGTAAAGGATACGGCGATAAGACTCACACCCAGACTTTTCACCCAATCAATCCAGGTAAAAGCCTGATCAGGTAAAACAACTGCTTTTGCAGCGTCATCTACCGCGTATTTATCTGGGAAAAATAATGCTGATATCAAAACAATCACCATGGTAATCTTTATCATCATCAAAATGTTCTGCGCCATTGAACTGGTTCTCAATCCTCTCAAATTAATAAGATAGAAAGCGATGATGGCGGCAGAGCTTACCAATGCTTTGTCTATATCGGTCCAGGTTCCTGGAAATAATTTTAATAAATAACCACTGCCGATTAAAGCAACACCACTAATACTGGCGGCGTTACTTACTAATATGATGCAGTTTATCGCAAATGCAATACTGGGATGATAGGCTTTTGCAAATACTTTGTAATAACCGCCAGTAACGGGATAACGACTGCCTATCTCGGCATAGGTTAGTGCGCCACACAAAGCAACTAAACCGCCAATAGCCCAAGCGCTAAAATAAACCGAAGGCGAAATAGCATCTTTGGCGCTGGTAGCAGCTGTTCTGAAAATTCCCATACCAATAACAAATCCAATTACAATCATAGTAAGGGAAAACAGGTTGAGCTTTTGCGTGTTTTTATTCATTGGTAAAAGATAGATATAATTTGCAACGCTGAAATCAATTGACGCTTGTTTTTTTTAAGAAAGAAAATTTAATCTCCCTACATTTGCAACGAATTTGGTTTTCGATGTCATAATCGAGATTAAAAGGGAATCCCGTTTAAATCGGGAGCTATCCCCGTAGCTGTAAACAACAACCCAAATCCGCCAACTGGCGGACTAAAGGCAACATTTCAAACTTCACAACCACTGTTTGTAAAACGGGAAGGTTTTTTGAAATGTGTTGTAAGCCAGAAGACCTGCCGGGTTCATCAACATTATTCAAGGCTTTCGGGTGAAAGGCAGGAAATGTATCGGTTTAGAAGCCTTTATATCTCTTACACATTTTCCAGGAAGCAGTCACAAAAAAATCTTTTCAAAAATGAAAAAGAAAATTTTTATTGCGGCTGCTGTTTTATTCAGTAGTCAGGCTTACGCACAAAAAGACAGTACAAAAAATTTAGATGAAGTAGTTGTTACTGCTACAAAGTTTCCCATCAAGCAATCACTAACAGGCAAAGTGGTTACGGTTATTGATCAGCAGCAATTGCAACGCAACAGTGGTAAATCACTAACTGAGGTTTTAAACGCACAAACAGGTATTATGGTAAATGGCAGCAGCAATATTTTAGGTACCAACCAGGATGTGTATGTACGTGGCGCAGCTGCTGGAAAGACTTTGGTGCTGTTAGATGGTGTACCGGTTTATGACGCATCGGGCATCAGCGGGGCGTATGACCTGAACCTCATCAGCGTTGACCAGGTGGAAAGAGTTGAGATATTAAAAGGCAGTCAATCTACACTATATGGCAGCGATGCCATTGCTGCGGTTATCAATATCATCAGCAAAAAAGGTGGAGCTAAAAAAATAAATGCAACAGCAAATCTTGCCGGAGGCAGTTATAGTACTTTTAAAGGTTCGGTTGGCTTAAATGGGACTGTAAAAAATACCAACTATAATATTCAGTTTAGTAAATTATCAAGCAAAGGGTTTTCAACAGCCGAAGATCAAACTGGTGTTGGTAATTTTGATGAGGACGGAATGCATGAAAATGTTCTCCGTGCAAACATCAGCCAGAAAGTAAATGAAAAGTTTTCAATTCGTGCTAATACACAGTTCAGCAATTATAAAACTGATGCCGATGCAGGACCTTTTAATGATGACGTAGATTATACCATTAAAAATAAAAATGTACTGGTTGGTGTTGGTGTCGATTATAAACTTAGCAAAAGCATCCTGCATTTCAACTATAATTATAATGCCATCAATCGTTTTTATCTGAATGATTCAACCATTAAACAGGGTTTCTCTTATTACAGTGAGGGTGAGTACAATGGTAAGTCGCATTTTGCAGAGCTATATAGCAATATGACGGTAACAAAACATATTGATGTATTGGTTGGCGCTGATTATAGGAATCAATTATCTGAACAACGTTATTTTTCGGTAAGTCAGTATGGGCCATATGCTTCGCCAACGCTTGGCGATGACAGTGTTAAAGTAAACCAGTTTGGTGCTTATGCTTCGGTCGTGGTAAAAAATATATCAGGCTTTAATGTAGAGCTTGGCGGGCGTTATAATAATTTTAATAAGTATGGTAATGTGTTCACGTTCTCATTCAATCCTTCTTATGTGATCAAGAATTCCATCAAAATATTCGGAAACATCAGTTCGGGTTTTAAAGCCCCATCTTTATACCAGGTGTATTCCGAATACAAACCAATAGACGGCGAACTCAATCCTGAAAAATCATTAAGTATAGATGGAGGAGTTCAGTATTATAAAGACAATGTAAACCTGAGAGCAGTTTATTTCAGCAGGAATATCACCAACAATATTGTGTTTGTAAATACAAATACATCGCCTTATGGATATTATGCCAATGCAGATAAACAAAAAGACAAGGGACTTGAACTTGAAGCCAGCATTGACTTTGGTAAAGTTACCTTTAATGCCAATTATGTAAATCTTGATGGAAAGATTGAAACTAAAACAGGTGCAAAAGATACTGCTTTCTTTAACTTATATCGCAGACCAAGGCAAACCATTAACTTAAATGTGGGTATTGAGCTTTGTAAAAACTGGAATATGAATGTTGGAGTGCAAAGCATTAGTAAACGTTTTGAGCCCGTCTATAACAGTGCACCCATTGAAATGCCCGCTTATTTTGTCTGGAATTTATATTCAACCTATACCTTTACTAAAAACATAAAAGCATTTGTTGATCTTAAAAACATCACTGATGAAAAATATGCAGAAGTAAGAGGATTTAACAGCAGGCGGTTTAATTTTATGACTGGTGTTAATCTGAATTTTTAGTTTCAGTTTTCCCGGAAAATATTATGCAGACATGAGCAAACACGAACAAAAACATTGTCCCCGGTGCAAACTTGTATTTGAATGCAAGCCAAGTAATATCATGCAATGCCAATGCAGTACAATACAGTTGCCCGAAAATGTTATCGCTTTCATCGATAAAGAATATAATGATTGTTTGTGTGTGGAGTGTTTACAGCACCTAAAACAAGAACTGAGTATTAAGGAATATAACAGCTGATACGATTTCATTTTATATTCCGTCTAAATACTTGAACTTTACAGAACTCATCCCTGGCATGAAAAAAAACATTTTCATAAATACTATCTTTCTTTTTTGCGTTCACATAGGTTATGCTCAATACATCATCAGCGGAAAAGTTACAGACCTGCAGCAAAGGCCACTGGAGGCAGTAACAGTAACGATAGGAAAAAACCTGGGGACAGCCATTACCGATTCAGCCGGAATTTATACCCTTTCTTTTTCTACCGTAAATGTAAGTTTAGCTTTTACCCATATTGGCTACGAACCGCTAACCATCGACACTAAGGACGGGCAGGTGCAAACGGTTATGTTGTTGAGGAGCAATATTTTTTTATCAGAGACAATAGTAAATGCTTTTGAAAGAAACAGCAATATCAGGAATATACCGGCTGCTGTAACTGTCTTAAATAAGGAACAGCTTAACCGGTATGGCAATGAATCTTTTGTGCCGGCCATCAACACGGTGCCTGGCGTAAAGATGGACGAACGCAGCCCCGGAAGTTACCGCCTTAGTATAAGAGGCAATTTACTGCGTTCAACATTTGGGGTGCGAAATGTAAAAGTTTACTGGAATGGAATTCCGCTAACCGATGCAAATGGCAATACTTATTTTAATGAACTTGCCATGAGCAATACTGGTAAGATTGAGATCATCAAAGGTCCTTCGGGCAGCCTGTATGGCGCCGGTACCGGCGGTGTTGTGTTATTAAAGATTAATCTTAATCCCGATGAAGGAAAAAATATTGTCTTTCAGGCAACTGGAGGAAGCTTTGGATTATTCTCCACCAATGCATCTTATAACCGGGCAGATAAAAATTCCAGTAGCTCTTTATCTTTTTCTCATCAGCAAAGCGATGGTTACCGAAAGCATACTAATATGCGGCGAGATGTAGCTAATTTCACCGGTACATATTTCATCAGTCCAAAGCAAAATATAAGCGCCAATATTTTTTACAATGATTTGTATTATGAAACACCGGGTGCTTTAACACCGGCAGACCTTGCGAAAGATCCCCGGCAGGCAAGGCCTGCAGCGGGAATATTCCCCAGTGCCGAAACCAATAAGGCGGCTTTGTTTCTTAAAACATGGTATGCAGGTTTGGCTAACGAATACCGGTTTAATAATTACTTCAGCAACACAACATCCCTGTATCTTTCTAATACGGCCTCCAAAGGCCCTACCATACGCAACTATGAAAGAAAGACCGAACAGGGAATTGGTATGCGTACAGTAACAAAATATCAGCCCGGGGTTTTTACGGCAACATTGGGCGCAGAATATCAATATAGTTTTACTAATACAAGTACGTTTGGTAACCGGCTGGGACAGATAGACACGCTGCAATACCATGATGAAATTGATGCCCGCCTTTTCAATATTTTTCTACAAACTGATATCGACTTATTTGAAGGGTTCATCCTGAATGCTGGTATCAGCTACAATAATTTTTATTATGGCTTTGCAAGACTCAGTAAGCTGCCGTTTACAAAAGAAAAAAGCAGTTTTACTCCGCAGCTGGTACCAAGGGTATCATTGTTAAAAAAGCTGATGAAAAGATTCAGTGTGTATGCTGCAGTAAGCAAGGGTTATTCACCGCCGTCGATTGATGAAATACATGCAGGTGATGGAAATTTTAACCGGCAGCTAAACGCTGAAACCGCCATGAATTATGAAGCAGGAATAAAAGGCGACATCATCAGGAATAAACTTTTTGCTGATATTTCTTATTATATTTTCGGATTGAAAAACACCATTGTAAACCGAAGGGACGCCAGTGGCGGGGATTATTTTGTAAATGCCGGTAAAACCCGGCAGCGAGGGTTTGAAGCAGCTCTAAATTATCTGCCGTTAAACAATACAAATAAATTTGTACGAAAAGTAAACGTTTGGATCAACTACACCAATATCCAGGCAAAATTTATCAATTATACGCAGGGCACAGCAGTATATGATGGGAATAAACTTACGGGTACTCCCCCAAATGTATTTGCGGCTGGCGCAGATCTAAATACCTCAACAGGCATATATACAAATCTCACTTATAGCTTTACCGATAAGATACCGCTGAACGATGCCAATAGTTTTTATGCGAGTGCTTATAACTTATTTTTTGCAAGATTAGGATACAAAGTGAACCTCGGGAGCAGTATAAATGCAAACCTGTTTTTGGCTTATAATAAATCTTTTAGTGAACCTTATGGTCTTGGTAACGACCTGAATGCACAGGGAAACAGGTATTATAACCCTTCTCCGCCTCAAACAATAACAGGGGGGCTAAGCCTTAAATTTAATTTAAAGTAGCTTTACCTGATTTCATTTTTAAGCGTCCCCTCTTAAGATTATATTTGCAAAAAAATTACAGAATGACCTTTGGCAATGTTTCCATTAACGAGATTATCACCGTAACCTTTACTTTGTTTGCTGTGATTGATATGCTGGGTAATATTCCGGTATTGGCTTCGTTACGGGTAAAAATGGGTGGAGAGATACGTTCGTTTCAGGCAACCCTTGCATCTGGCGGATTAATGATACTGTTTTTATTTATTGGCCAGCAGTTCTTAAATATCCTGGGGCTTGATGTGCAGTCTTTTGCGGTAGCCGGAAGTATAGTGATTTTCATTATTGGGCTGGAGATGGTATTGGGAATCGAGTTTTTTAAAGCGGATGGAAATGCTAAAAGCGGTAGCGTGGTACCGATTGCCTTTCCGTTAATTGCCGGTTCGGGAACGCTTACAACTGTAATGAGTTTAAAAGCGAATTATTTTGATATCAATATTATGATCGGTATCCTCATCAACTGTATTGTTATATATATAGTGCTGAAATCATTAAAATGGATTGAGCGGGTGATGGGCCCCAACGGAATGCTAGTTATCAGAAAATTTTTTGGTGTAATATTGCTCGCCATAGCGGTTAAAATATTCGGTAGTAATTTTTCGCATTTGGGAACATAAAAAATTATTGGCCTCGTAGTACAATGGATAGTATAAGAGTTTCCGAAGCTCCAGACCCAAGTTCGATTCTTGGCGAGGCCACCAGGTAAACGCTCCTTAGTTTTAAGGAGCGTTTTTTATTCAAGATTTGAAATATCTTACACATTATATGAATGTCGCCAAATCAATCATCAGGCTTTTAACTTTCAAACTAACCCGTGATGAAATGCTGCAATTTAACCAAAAGCATTTTATAGCAGGTTTGATTGGAACATGGATTGTTGGTATGGGAAGATATTGGGATGATGAGGGCGCAAGCTTGTTGCAGCATCTTGGACTTGGCTCTGTGATTTATATTTTTTGTCTGGCGGCATTTATATGGCTTATCATAAAACCTTTCTTTATTGAAAGCTGGAGTTATTTTACAGTAGTAACTTTCATCGGGCTTACATCTTTCCCGGCCATACTATACGCCATCCCTGTTGAACGTTTTGTATCTATTGAAATTGCAAATACAATTAATGTCTGGTTTCTGGCTGTTGTTGCACTATGGCGGCTGTTATTATTAAATTCTTTTTTAAGAAGATTTACTAAGCTGAGTTATGTAAATATCATAACAGTAACATTGTTACCGATTTGTTTAATCATTACTGTTTTAACTTTTTTAAATTTGCATCGGGTAGTATTTAATATTATGGGCGGATTAAGAGACCCTAATGCTCATGATGCTTCTTATTCGGTATTGATAATGCTTACTGTAGTATCTGCAATACTTTTAGTTCCCTTATTAATATCATATGGCTTTGGTATTTACTATAGTTATAAAGAGAGACAGGTAAAAAAATAAGTCTGCATCCGTATGTTTGGGTCATTTAGAAATAACTAATTTTAATCAACTTGAAACTCTATATTAAAAATATGGTTTGCAGCCGTTGTAAAATGATGGTAAAAGCCGAGCTTGAAAAAGCCGGGCTTAAGCCGGTAACTGTGGAGTTGGGTGAAGTTGAAATACATGAAATCCTCGATAAAAATAAACTGAAGCAACTTGATGATTCACTTCGGCAATTGGGATTTGAATTGATTGACAGTCGTAAAAGCCGTATCATCGAGAAAATAAAAAATACCGTCGTAAACCTTGTTCATTATAACGACGACGAAAACAGAATCAACCTGTCGGATCTACTTGTAAAAGAACTAAACTACGATTACTCTTACCTAAGCAACCTTTTCTCCGAAATTGAGGGCGTTACCATTGAAAAATATCTTATCAGTCAGAAAATTGAGAAAGTAAAAGAGTTGTTGATTTATGATGAATTCACCCTTTCGGAAATAGCTTTTAAAATGGGTTACAGCAGCGTGGCATATCTATCCAATCAATTTAAAAAGCAAACAGGCTTAACTCCTTCCTTTTATAAAAACATGAAGAAGCGCAAACGTACTGGTATCGAAGACCTGTAAATCTTACAAATCTTTTCCAAAATAGCGTAACAACTCAGGGGTTGTTGTAAAGTAGTTTTGTACAAAATTATTTTATGACACACACATACAATGTTTCGGGTATGACATGCGGCAGTTGCGAAGCAAATGTAAAATCTGCGTTTTTAAAATTGCCGGATGTAGAAAGCACCGAAATTTCGAAGGAAGATGGTACGGCAACGATTAGCATGGCGAAACATATTCCGTTGTCTGTTTTACAGAATGCGTTGAGCGAATACAACGGAAAGTACCAGTTAAGCGCTGCGTCACACAGCGAAGTTGCAGAGCAAACCAAAAGCTGGCTGGCCACGTATAAACCCATCCTCCTTGTGTTTGGTTACATTTTAGTAATTACGGGTTTTGCTTCTTACACAACCGAGGGCTTTAGTATAATGAAAGCCATGCCACTATTTATGGGAGGTTTCTTCCTTAGTTTTTCTTTTTTTAAAATGCTCGACTTAAAAAGTTTTGCCGAAAGCTATGCCATGTATGATATTGTGGCAAAAAAGTGGAATAGCTGGGGCTATGTGTACGCATTTATAGAACTGGCTTTGGGGCTTGCTTTTATTACTGGCTTTCAACCTTTAGTTACCAATGCCGTCACTTTAATAGTAATGACAGTAAGTATTATTGGCGTAATACAATCAGTATTAAAAAAGCAAAAGATACGATGCGCCTGCCTGGGAGCTGTTTTTAACCTACCCATGAGCACCGTTACCATTATTGAAGATGCCTTAATGATTGGTATGAGCGGAATAATGCTGATAATGATGTAAAAAAGATCAATTATATGACATATGTCATATAATGAGGTAAATTAAATGCCATAAATAAATTTTACCTTTACGATACATAACAATGAAAAAGTTCATTACTACCATATTAGCCATACTGTATATCGGTACCTCAACCGGGGCTACTGTCTATACACATTATTGCATGGGTAAGGTAGCTGACTGGGGTATCGGGCATAATGACGCAAAAACCTGTGGTTTCTGCGGTATGGAAAAAACCGATTCAACAGATAATGGTTGTTGCACCGATGAACATAAATTCTTCAAAGACGATTCTGCTCAAAAGATAACCGAAAACAACCTGCAAATATTGCAAGTGCTTTCGGCTGCAATTCCTTCTACCTATATTGAGTTACCTATTGTTGAGTTTTCTTCTGTAACCGAAGAAAATCCATCAAGCCACGCTCCTCCCCGAACGACTGGCGTAGCTGTATACATCCGTAACTGCACTTACTTAATTTAAATCTTACATACCTTTTTTTGCCAGGCAGATCATTTGCCGGGCTATAGGCATTTCTATATGCCATATTTTTTCAATAATCACTAAAATATAAAAAATGAAATCAATTAAGATGCTGATGATGGCAGTTTTAACCATCCTGACTATTACTGTTTTTGCCCAGGAACCTGCAAAAGAAAAAAACAAAATGAAAAAGGAAAAAATGGAGAAGTCTGAAATGAAAATGTACAGCTGTCCCATGCATGCTGATGTAACCAGTAATAAGCCTGGTAAATGCACTCAATGTAAAATGGAACTAAAAGCAAAAGAAAAACATGAAACAGCTTATGCCTGCCCCATGAAATGTGAAGGCGAGAAAACCTACGATAAGGCCGGCAAATGCCCTGCATGCAAAATGAACCTTAAAGAAGTGGAGAAGCATGATGTCGCGTATGCCTGTCCCATGAAATGTGAAGGAGATAAAACCTATGATAAAGCCGGCAAATGCCCTACTTGTGGCATGAGTTTAAAGGAAAAGAAAGATGAGCACGCCGGACACAAACATTAATAACCTTAAATAAAAATGAAATGAAAAAATCAATTCCAGTAGTTATTGCTGTTGTCGCAATTGTATTTGCTTCTTGCAACGGCAATGCTACAACCGAAGATCACAGTAAAATGAATCATACCGATTCTATGCCGATGCAACCGGCTGCAGCTAATGATGACGTTAAGACCGTTGCTGTAAGTTTTGCCAATGTTGATCCGGCCGTGAGTTCTTTTATGAAAGAGATGGTTCAAAATTACCTGGCAGTAAAAAATTCGCTTGCTGATAATAACGAATCAGGCGCCGCATCTGCTTCGGGTAAGATTGCTTCTGCCATGAAAGGCTTTGATAAATCTCTGCTTACTACAGAGCAGAAAAAAGTATATGATGATGTGCAGGATGATCTTAAAGAACATGCAGAACATATCGCAAAGAATGAACTGGATCATCAACGTCGTCATTTTTCCATGATGAGTGAAGATATATACAGCCTGGTAAAAGCATACGGTGCTGGTATGAACCTGTACCACGATCATTGTCCGATGTACAACGATAACAAAGGTGCAATGTGGCTTAGTGAAACTAAAGAGATACGCAATCCATATTATGGCGATAAGATG
>JBBKXU010000433.1:0-6540 GCA_037969645.1 Ferruginibacter sp.
TTGAATTTACACTTATAAACAAAAGCTGGTGGTATACAGTTGACCATGCGGCAAGCGATTTAACCGGACCTTATTTTAAATTATTCCCCGAACAGATCGATAAAGTGACCGGCAAATGGAACCAGTCACAAAACTTCTGGCTACAACGCAGCAGTATCATGTTTCAAAAGAAATATAAAAAAGAAACCGATACCAACTTACTTGGTAAATACATTTTAAGTCATACAAAATCGAAAGAATTTTTTGTGCAAAAAGCCATTGGCTGGGCATTACGGGAATACGGTAAAACAAATCCAAAATGGGTATCTACTTTTGTAAAACAAAATAAACTGGCACCGCTAAGTGAAAGAGAAGCAATGAAAAGAATCAACTTGAACAAATGATTCCTATTTCACATCAAACCAAACTTTCTTACCGTCATTCCAATCGCCATTATAATTAATGGTTAGTTCTTCTCCATTTTCAATTACCCTTACTGTTTTCACCATGATGGAATCATCTTCGAAGTCCATAAAATATTCGCAGTTGCTTTTGTAGCTATGATTGTAAATTGGTATTAAACCCAGCGCCATGCAGCATTTATCATTTTCTTTTCCCCATTCAAAAATATAATCATGCAGCAATGTTTTGTCTAGATATTCTCTGTCTGCTTTAGGCATAACAACAACCGGCGCAATTTCTATAACGGTATTGGCCGGAATTCGTTCACTTGTATAAACACCTCTCCCCTTTTCAGCTGTATCATCCACAAATAAATAAGGCTTCAGCATAACTTTGGGTTAATAATAAATGGGTTAAATTGCGGCAACATTGCATTGCAATTTAAGAACAATTATCGATGCCGTTAGAAGTTGACGAAATATCAATTCAGGATCAGTTTGAAGAAGTTATTGCTTCCGATGATAAACTGACTATTCAGAATTTTCTGAATGACCAGAATATCAGTGATGTGGCCGATCTGATCTACGAAAATGAAGAATACGAAACCCAGATCATTTCACTGCTTTCTATCAACCGAGCTTCCAGTGTTTTTAAAATCCTGGAATTATCCTACCAAAAAAGAATAATTAAGAACCTGCCGGCCATTAAAACCACAGAACTGTTAAATGAACTGCCCGCCGATGACCGTGTTGCCTTTTTAGAAGAACTGCCTACCAGTATTGTACGTGATCTGATAAAAACTTTAGACCCCGACGAACGACGAGATACTTTGGAGTTATTGGGTTATCCTGAGAACAGTATGGGCCGGATTATGACGCCGGATTATGTGTATGTGTATGAAGAAAATACAGTGACCGAAGTTATGGACACCATTCGTAAACATGCCAGGGGCAGCGAAACCATTGACGTAATTTATGTAATTAACCACAAAGATGAATTGCTTGACCACATAAGAATTCGGGATTTTATATTAGCCGAACCATACACCAAAGTTAGCGAGCTGATGGACGGACGTTTTATTGCATTGAATGTAACCGACGACCAGGAAAGTGCAAGCGAAGTTTTTAAGATGAACAATCGAGTGGCATTACCGGTTATCGATGACAATAATATTTTACTGGGCATCGTAACCATTGATGATATTCTTTGGGTGGCCGAAGAAGAATTTAGTGAAGACATACAAAAGATTGGAGGTACCGAAGCACTCGACGAGCCTTACTTAGACATGCCATTTTGGAAACTGATTGGCAAACGGGCACCCTGGCTGGTTATTTTATTTGTTGGCGAATTATTAACCGCCAGCGCCATGAGCTTTTTTGAAGATGAAATAAAACAAGTGCTGGTATTGAATATGCTGGTGCCGCTCATTATCTCCAGTGGTGGTAATACAGGCAGCCAGGCATCTACATTAATAATACAGGCCATGGCCAAGGCAGAAATTACCATTGCGGATTGGTTAACTATTTTAAAAAGAGAAATTAAAAGCGGAATTATACTTGGTGGGATTTTAGGAATCGTAGGATTTTTAAGAACTTATATGTGGAGTTATGTAGAACCTCATCTGTACGGTACACATACATTTGCATTAGCTATGGTTACCGGTGTTTCTGTAATGGGTGTTGTATTGTGGGGCACGTTGGCAGGCTCTATGCTTCCTATCTTTTTAAAGCGTATGAAATTTGACCCCGCAACTTCATCAGCGCCATTTGTTGCAACGCTTGTTGACGTTACCGGAATCATCATTTATTTTTCTGTGGCTTATCTTTTTCTTTCAGGAGTATTATTATAATTAATGCATTGCTGCCGATACACCTGACTTAGCTCCAAATTTCGTTGCCTTAATTTTTGCCTTTTCCTTTTTATAGGTAATCATAAATAGATTTTCATAGTCATTGTCGGCAATATCACCATAAGGATAATCAGCTACGCCAAACTTTCTGATGATTTGGGGTATAGTATTACTGTGAGCAACGATTAAAATTGTCTTTCCAAAATCGCCGTGCTGCATAATTGTTTTCACCAGATTATCACACAAAGTATCTGCAGCATAATGTACGGTGTCAACCTTAAACCGAATACGTAAACTGTCCGCTGTATTCTGAGTTCGTTTAAATTGGCTCACATAAATCTTCTGGATGCCTTCGTTTTGCAGCGCCCTCATTAAATCACCTGCACGGGCATTTCCGGCAGTGGTTAATAAGGGATCTTTCCCTGCTTCCTTTTCGGCGTGACGCACTATAAATATTTTTGTCGCTCCCGGTTCGGCCTGCGCCAAAACGGTTTGCTGAAAACCCAATACGGCAAAAAAGACCAGTAAAAATTTCATATCAAATGATTTATTTGCCAATTTAAGTAATCCTGTTAAAATACTTGCCTGATTAGGCGCTAAAGTGCTCATTTGGGTACATTTTTATTAAATTGCGGAGATATTCACAGCGATAGTCAGGAAATTAATTTTCTTGCTTAATAAAAATTAAAAACTCTCTAATATATGTGCGGAATTGTAGGTTACACAGGCCCAAAAGAAGCTTACCCGATTATTATAACTGGTTTAAAAAGATTGGAATACCGTGGGTACGACAGTACCGGTGTGGCTCTGTTGAACGGCGGCTTAAAAGTGTATAAAAAGAAAGGCCGCGTAGCCGATTTGGAAGCAGCAATTGTTGGCAAGGATTTGCATTCCAATACCGGTATAGGTCATACCCGTTGGGCCACACACGGCGAACCCAGTGATGTTAATGCACATCCGCACACATCTGCCAGCGGCAAATTAGCCATGATACATAATGGCATTATTGAAAACTATGCACAACTAAAAAAAGAACTAACCAACAAAGGTTATGTTTTTACCAGCGAAACAGATACTGAAGTTTTATTAAATTTTATAGAAGATATCAGAGAGAATAATCAGTGCGATCTGGAAGAAGCTGTACGAGTTGCCTTGAAAAGAGTTACCGGTGCCTATGTAATTTTAATATTGGATGCTGATAATCCTGATACAATCATTGCTGCCAGAAAAGGCAGTCCGCTGGTTATTGGTGTAGGCAAAGGCGAACATTTTTTAGGCTCCGATGCCTCTCCCATGCTGGAATACACCAAGGAAGTTGTTTATGTAAACGATTATGAATTGGCCATTGTCAGGCCCAACGAACTCATCTTAAAAAATCTGGGTAACGAAAAAATTACACCCTTTATTACCAAGCTCGATATGGAGCTGGCAGCCATAGAAAAAGGCGGCTACGATCATTTCATGTTAAAAGAAATTTTTGAACAGCCCAGCACCATACATGATTGCTTACGAGGAAGATTAGATGCCACAGCAGGTACCATCACCATGAGTGGTATTCAAAATAATATAGAACATTTTAAAAATGCAAAACGTATTATTATTGTGGCATGTGGTACCAGTTGGCATGCTGCGTTGCTAGCGGAGTATATCATTGAAGAATTATGCCGCATTCCGGTAGAAGTAGAATACGCTTCCGAATTCAGGTATCGCAATCCCATCGTCAATAAAGGAGATATTATTATAGCTATTTCGCAGAGCGGCGAAACAGCCGATACACTTGTTGCTATTGAAAAAGCCAAGGAAAACGGTGCCATTATTTTTGGGGTTGTAAATGTAGTTGGGTCTTCAATAGCCAGAATAAGCGATGGCGGTGCTTACACACATGCCGGGCCCGAAATTGGCGTTGCATCTACAAAAGCATTCACCGGGCAATTAGCTGTTTTAACCATGATGGCGCTAAAGATTGCAAAAGAAAAAGGCACTATTACCGATAAGCGTTATAATCATTTGTTGCTAGAGTTGGAAGCTGTGCCAGAAAAAGTTGCAAGTATATTAAAAAGTGCTGAAGACCTTAAAACAATTGGATTAAAATACAAAGGCGCATCTGATGCTTTATTTTTAGGCAGAGGTTATAATTTTCCAATTGCATTGGAAGGCGCTTTAAAATTAAAAGAAATTTCTTACATACATGCCGAAGGTTACCCCGCGGCAGAAATGAAACACGGCCCTATTGCACTGGTTGATGAGAATCTACCTGTTGTTTTTATCGCCACCAAAGATTCGTATCACGAAAAAATAGTAAGCAATATACAGGAGATAAAAGCACGTAAAGGAAAAGTTATCGCCATTATTACCGAAGGCGATGATATTATACCCGGCATGGCAGATGATGTTTTTTATGTGCCTGCAGCTGATGAAATAATTGCACCCATGCTCAGCACCATTCCTATGCAGCTGTTAAGCTATTATGTAGGCATTGCAAAAGGCGTTGATGTAGATAAACCAAGAAATCTGGCTAAAAGCGTTACGGTGGAGTAATAGACCGTTACTAATATTTTTTATTGTAGATTTCTGTTTATATTGTAGAAAATAACTGCTGTGAAATATTGCCTGCTGATATTGCTATTTCCTTTATTCACCATGGCACAGCCATGCCGTTATCAAATTAGAATGTTTAGTGGGTTTACTAAAACTGCAAATGTGCAGTATGCTACCGCACCTGCAATAAATGCTCCCTACCTGGTGGAATCCTTTACTTCAAATCAAAACCTGGTAGTTGATATTTTTCAACCAAATTCCGATACTGCTCAAAAAAGAGCACTGATCATTTTTGCACATTCCGGTGGTTTTCTCAACGGATCAAAAAACAATGAAGATATGCAGGCGCTCTGCGATTCCTTTGCACACCGGGGTTATGTAACTGCGTCAATGCAATATCGTTTAGGCTTTAACCCTCTAAGCAGCAATGCGTCTGAACGTGCTGTTTGGCGTGGCATTCAGGATGCAAGTGCTGCCGTTAGATTTTTTAAACAGAATGCTGGTTTGTATAAAATTGATACTACTAAAATATTTTTATGGGGCAGCAGCGCAGGGGCTTTTATGGCCATGGGACTTCCATTTGTTGATGATACTGAAAGGCCTGCCAGCACCTATTCAGGATCATTTAGACCCAATCTTGGATGTAAGGATTGTTCCGGAAATGTTTTCACCCATACTTCATCAATTGCGGGTACCATTTCCTGTTGGGGTGCTACAGGGGATACCGCCTGGATTAAAAATAATAACAACACACCCGTTTTGCTTTTTCATGGCTCGGGCGATGCAACGGTACCTTTTGCCGAAGGCTATCCATTTGGGTTACCAACAATTGCCTATGTAAGAGGATCGCAACAGATAAATGAACAACTAAACAGAACATCTATTTATCATGAGTATTATCCCGAAATTGGTTTAGGCCATGAGTATTGGGGAACCAGCAACGGCACTTTTATTCCAGCCGGTCCAACAGTTTATTGGAACGATATATTAACCAAAGCAAAAGATTTTATACTTGGCAGGATGACTGGATTGCCAGCCTGTATATTACCAGTTAGTCTATCTGGTTTCGCAGCTAATATCGTACATGAAAAAACAAATCTTTACTGGAACACTTCTTCCGAATTAAATCTAGTACACATTATTGTAGAAAGAAGTGCTGATGGCATTATCTACCACGGATTAACAACTGTTTTGCCAAAGGGCAACAACGGTAATGGAGCATACTATACTGCAACTGATAGCCATCCATATTCAGGCATAAATTATTACCGATTGAAATTGGTTGACTTTAATGGTAGCTTCACATATTCTGATATCGTTACTGTAAAAACAAATCCTAAAGCGGTATTAATTACGCAACTATATCCTAATCCTGTACAAAACCATCTTAATATAGAACTGCAATCAGCACAAAGACAGAATATTACAGTGTCAATTTTCGATTTTACCGGAAAACTATTCAGCACTAACTTTGTCAAACTCAATACAGGTATAAACAAAACCGTTATTCCGTTCGAAAATGCACAACCAGGTATTTATGCAGTTCAAATCACAAATATGCTGGATGGTAGCTCAATGCTGGTGAAGATTGTAAAACAATAACAGCTTCATTCATCGTATTGTTTTTCTTTTTGCAACGATATTCTTAACTTGAGGCAGTCAAAATCAATTGTCATTTATAAATAGGTTAAACAATGTGACGTATTTAAACTTGATGCTGATTAATTAAATTATAAACTTAAAATCTTAGTTCCCCTTTAGGGGACAGGGGT
>JBBKXU010000434.1:0-3021 GCA_037969645.1 Ferruginibacter sp.
ACATTATTATCTGCAGCACTAAGTTTGCTGTTAATATTAATTACGGAATTGTTATTTACCCGTCAGCAAAAATTTAGAACCAATACTGTATAGGCCATTTAGCATTTAAACCATTAAACAATTTGATCGTCCGTGTCTGTATTTAATCAATCAAGAAAGAATGTGATCATGCTGGTTTTCATCGGCATCTTTGTTGTCATATTCATTCAATTGATCAACCTGCAGCTTTTTTCCTCCGAATATAAGATTGATGCGGATAACCAGGGTACTTTCCGAAAAGTAATTTATCCCGACAGAGGAATCGTATTTGACAGGAAAGGCAAAGCTATTCTGCAAAATACAGTGATCTACGACCTCATGGTTATCCCCGGAAAGATCAATGGAACAGATACTGCAACGCTATGCAAAATTTTAGATATTGATTCTGCCGAGTTTCACAAAAGAATTATCGCTGCTATCATCAAAAATAAAAGTTACAGAGCTTCTGTTTTTGAATCATTGTTAAGCAATGAAAAAATGGCCAAGCTCAATGAGAACATGTATAAGCTGGCGCCTGGGTATTTTATGCAGGAACGTTCTGTAAGAGACTATCCATTTGATGCGGGTGGAAACATTTTTGGTTATTTGGGTGAAGTGGATTCTAACGTTTTAAAAAGTCCTAAATATGAAGGTTACGTTATGGGCGATTATATCGGCAAGGCCGGCCTGGAAAGAACTTACGAAAAAGTGTTGATGGGGCAACGTGGTATTGAGTTTTGGAAAAGAGATAATAAAAACCGGCTTACCGACAGGCTGGAAGATGGAAAGTTTGATACAGCAGCTATAGCCGGGCAAAATATGTATACGGCGATTGATATTGAACTTCAGGCACTTGGCGAAAAATTAATGCAGAACAAATTAGGTTCTATCGTTGCCATTGATCCTAAAACAGGGGGTATTATAGCCATGGTGAGTAGTCCGACATATCAACCTAAATTACTCACCGGTGCCGAACGAAGAAAACATTATGCCGAATTATTACTCAGTCCTGCACGTCCTTTGTTTAACCGGTCGGTAAGCGCCAGTTATTCGCCTGGTTCAACATTTAAAACATTACAGGCACTGGTTGGCCTGCATGAAGGCGTAATTACACCATCTTTTTCAATTTCCTGCTCGGGCGCATTTTATGGTTGCGGTTCGGGCAAACCCATGCGCTGTTTAGATTATGGCACTTTTGATTTACTCAATGCGATCACGGTTTCAGATAATACTTATTTTGCTACCGTTATGCAGCGGGTAATCACCAACCCTAAATATCCCAGCCAGGACAGCAGTCTCGCTGTCTGGAACAGGTATATGTATGCTTTCGGTTTGGGGCACAGGTTAGGTATTGATGTGCCATCCGAAAGGCCGGGTAATATTCCAACGCCGGCTGATTTTGATAAAATTTATGGAAAAGGTGCCTGGAATTATTGCAATTTCCGTTCCGTGAGTATCGGACAGGGAGAGGTAAGTACAACACCAATTCAAACAGCTAATGAGATGGCATATATTGCCAATAAGGGCTGGTATATTACGCCTCACCTGGTAGATTCCATTGAAGATGGCGATAAGTTTGATATGTTATCCAGATTCAAAGAAAAACACCAGGCCATCGATATTCCCGACAGTATATTTAATATAGTACAGGAAGGTATGCAACGTGTTGTTGATAGAGGTACCGGTGGAGGTGCTAAAGTGCCGGGAATAGCCATTTGCGGTAAAACAGGAACGGTGGAAAATTATTACCGGGGCGTTAAACAACCCAATCACGCATTCTTTTGTGGATTTGCACCACGTGATAATCCAAAAATTGCCATTATGTGTGTGGTGGAAAACAGCGGACGCTTTGGTGGTACCTATGCGGCACCTATTGTTGGTTTGATGATAGAAAAATATTTGAATGACACGATTGCAAAATCAAGGGAAGCCATTGTAGAAAAATTTGAAAAACTAAATTTAATACCACCGCGTATCTATAAAGAAATGCGGACATTGGATTCTATGCTGCATAGAAAAGACTCAACTTATTTACTGGCTAAAGGATACATTAAGCTGTTAAGGGATACTATGGACGTTGATGTTTCAGACGAACAGGAAGTATTAGACCAAATAAAAAAAGAAAAAGACGATCTGAAGAAAAATCAAAAGAAAAAAGAAGAAAGCGATAAAAAATTGAATTTTAGCACAGACGCTATTTTACCAACTGAAAAAAAGAAACCGGAGTTGAGAGACTCTGTCAGATAGCAAGTCGGGAGTCATTAGTCAGGAGTGCAGAGACTCCTAACTCTAGACTCCGAACTCAATCATCATGCAACATAAAAACCCAACCATATCAAAAGGAATAGACTGGCTGTTGGTATGGCTGTATGCATTGATTGTAATTTTTGGCATAGTGTGTATTTATTCTGTTGAGTATAAAAGCACAGATAATTTTGTACAAACATTAATTGGGTTTAAAAAAAATTACAGCAAACAGTTGTTCTTTTTTGCAGCTTGTGCTATAGTGGCAACATTTATTTTATTAATTGATAGTAAATTGTTTACGGCTACGGCCAATATTTCTTATTTAATAGGAATAGTCTTAATCCTGGCAACATTTTTTTTAGGTAAAGAGATAAAAGGCTCAAAGAGCTGGATACCGTTGGGTTTTATGAACCTGCAACCGGTGGAGCTTTGCAAGATATTTACGGCTATGGCACTGGCTAAATACCTATCCATGCCCGAAACAGATTTTAAAAAGCCCCGGTCACAAATGATTGCAGCTGCTATTGCTTTTACACCGGCTGTACTTTCCATATTACAGGGCGAAACGGGGTTGGCTTTGGTATATTTTTCTTTTTTATTACCCATGTACCGGGAAGGCTTACCACCGGGTTATTTAATTGCCGGCATTTCCATGGCGGTGCTGCTGGTAATATCTTTACTTTTTCAAACGCAAACATTACTTATTGCTTTTGCCGTAATTGCGGTTTTGGCTTTTTATTTTAACCGGAGAAGGAT
>JBBKXU010000435.1:0-2787 GCA_037969645.1 Ferruginibacter sp.
TTTATTTACCAGTTATTCTTGAATTAATGAAATGGCAAGAGTGGACCACTCTTAAAAGTATCCCCTTCCGAGTGAACTAAGGCACCCATTTAATGCTACCTTGCCCGATTCAAACATAAGTATGAACGAACAATTTGATGTGTTGATAGATAGTTATCTTAATAATAAAGTGGGCATTGCTCCGGCGTTCTTAACACAGGCGTTGTCAGCAGGCCTTCAGCAAAATATTGTGGGGTTGCAACAAAGCGGACAGATGAACGTTTCTGGCATTGGCAATAGAGTAAAGGATGTACAGCAGCAAACAAGAACCGATAAAATTTGCTGGCTAAGTAAAGACAGTGATAACGTATTTGAAATGGAATTTCTGCAGCATGCAGAAGATTTTATTGAGCACCTGAACAGAACCTGTTACGCAGGTATAAACGCCTATGAGTTTCATTACGCTGTTTACGATCAGGGCTGTTTTTATAAAAGACATAAAGACCAGTTTAAGAATAATGATAGCCGCAAATATTCGCTGGTTACTTACCTAAATGAAAACTGGCTTGATGAAGATGGCGGAGGTCTTCAGTTGTATGATAATGAAAAGACTGAACCAATAATGCCGCACTCACAAACTGCGGTGCTTTTTAAAAGCGATGAAACAGAACATGAAGTATTAATGGCTAACCGTAGTCGTTTAAGTATTTCAGGCTGGTTGAAAAGGGTGTGATGAAAATGCTCAGATATTTTTATATGGCGTTAGCCCAAACAAGATTTCCATTTTATTGCTTCAGAAGAAAGTCAGTGCATTCTGCATGGATATACAAGTGAAAACTTAATTGCCTTTGTTTTGACTAGAAATATTATTTTTTAATTCCTCTAATTTATCGAGTGTTTTCTCAAGATTCCCTTTGTTTTCCGACGCAAGCTCGATAGATGTATTGCAACCGGAGCATGTGAATTTAACACCAGATAATAATTGCTTAGAGTCAAATGGTATTTTTGCGCCACAGTCTGGGCAGGGCATTGATTGATTTTGATTCATTGTGGTTTTGTTTAAAACTACCGAAAAATTTATGGCTGCTTCTATTCGGTGTTGGCCAGAAATGGTTCGCCAACCTGCTACTGTTAGTTTCAACAGGTATAAGTGACAATTTTAAGTTTTACTTTTTACGTCAACTTTTGATTATTTTCAATGTAGAAAAGCAAAGCCTATTGAATCTTTACATTCGATATTTAATCACAACGATTATTATTGCCATTACTGCAAGCTCAGTGAATGCACAGAGACTATCCGGAGTATGGGGCGGAAAAATTAGCCGCATGGTGCCCGGGGGCAAGGCTTCAGTAGAAAGTCTGGAGATGCAAATTTCTCAATTCGGCAATTCGCTTACAGGAAATACTTTTGCTTTTAGAGATACCAGCCGCTTTGTTTTATATCGGATGGACGGCAGGCTTAATAGAAAGAAAAAGGAAATTTTCATCAGCGAAAATGGCTGGCCAACTTATTTACTACCATTGGAGTTTTATCCATGCGAAAAAAAATACCTCCTCAATTATTTCAAGATTGGCAAAACACAATACCTGGTTGGAACCTGGGGTGGTAAAGGCGCTTTTACAGATACTACCTGTTTCCCTAATGAAGAATTATTGGTGGTGCTGCAAAAACTACCGAAGCCCGATTATCCCATTGAATATTTTGTGACACAGAAACTGGTTAATTATTATAGCCGCCGAAAAAATGCCGACCATATCATTACTGCCACCGCAGACTCGTTGCAGTTTGCATTGTTTAATACAAATGTCGAATTGCCCCAACCCGAAGACAGCAGCCTGGCAGACCGGAAAATAGATATCCAGATGATTGCAAAATTACCCGACAGCCTGATTAAAATTACATTTTATGATAACGCCATTATTGACGACGATACTATTTCTGTTTTTATAAATAAAAAAGCAGTATTGGTAAAAGAACGTATTAGTGCAGCACCGCTAACCTACAGTTTCTCTATCAGCAAGCCAAACACACAGGCCGAAATTTTAATGCAGGCAGAAAACCTGGGAAGCATACCGCCTAATACGGCATTGATGATTGTAGAAAGTGGTTCTAAAAGATATGAGGTAAGGCTCAGTGCAGGATTTACAACCCATGCTGCAATTATAATAACCTATGCCCCGGATTAAACAAGTAATCACATATTGATAGATTTGGATTAAATATACCGTATTCATGCGTTGGCCATGAGAACAAACTAGCCGAATACAAAAAACAGGTAGCAAGTAATTATAGGCTGATTTGTTGAAATATTGGTTGTAAATTAGTAAAAAAAGATTTCTTTTTCAAAACAGTGAGCGGCTGGCCATTTGAGGGAATAATTGTGAATCTATTAATGCAGTAAAATGTCTGATACAGCTACTTTTGATGAATCAGTTTTTCAGGAATTAATCAGTTCAAATTTGTCTGTTACGGCAATAGAAAAAGAGCTTCGCTCTAAAGGTATTAATACCGAAGCCATTGCTGACTATCTAAAAAAGATAAAGAAGAATCGTATTGCCAAAAGACAGTCGGTAGGGTTTATTTACTTAGCTATTGGCGCTTTTGTGGGCTTCTTAAGTTGTGTTTTTACTATTACCAATATTTTCCCCAACCATGTTTGGTTTGTGCTTTATGTACTTACTTCATTAGCCGTAATTATTATTGTTAGAGGCTTGTATTTTGTGTTTGAGTGATTTGGAATTTACTCTTTTCTACTGTTCACAGTGAAAAGCTTAAGATCCGTCGATCAGTCTGCTCCACTTTCTGTC